>NZ_JBVHLU010000029.1:0-108452 GCF_055558835.1 Embleya sp. NPDC025285 | reverse complement strand
CGACCGCCCCTTCAGACTGGGCCACGGCCGCGCCTTCGCACTCTACGTCGCAGGCTACACCTCCCCCCCCCCCCACCCCCCCTACCCCCCCCCCCCCCCCCCCCCCCCCCCCCCGCTCGCGTACGACCCCCGGGCCCAGCCCTTCGGAGGACGGGCCCGGGGGCGCGTGGTACCGCGGTACGGGGCGGAGCCGGCTCTTCGGGTGGATGTGCCCGAACGGGTCGCCGGCGGATCGTGGAAGGGTCAGTCGATCCCCCGGCTCCCAGAGGACGCCATGAGCACCCTGTCCGAGTTCCCCGCTCCGAACACCGCCCCGCGCATCCGGCCGCGGCACGTCTGGCAGTGGGCGAAGGCCGGGCGTTCCGTCCCCGCGCTCGCGACCTTCGTCGGCCTGCTGATCCTGCCGGTGCTCGCGTTCGTGTCGGCCTATCCGCTGTTCTCGGGCGTCGCCGACACCCTCTTCGACACCTCGGCGGACGATCTCACCGCCGGACGCGGCTTCGGCGGAGCGGTGGTCGAGCCGGTCACGGGCGCCGCGCTCGCCGTCACCGCCGCTCTGATCGTGCTGTACAGCGCCGCGCGCGTACTGCGCCGACGGGGTCGCTGAACGCGGCCGGACGACCGACGCGCACCACCCGCCGACCGGGCCCGCACAAGGCTCGGTCGGCGTTCGTGTCGTTCCGGGCCCGATCGGATCGGATCAGGGCCGGCACCTCAGATCAGGCCCAGCACCAGCGAGGCCGCGCCCGAGAGCACGAGGCCGCCGAGGATCTCCATCGACCACTGGACTCGGACCGGGCCGGTGGACTTCGCGGCGAACTGCTCGCTCATCCCGCGCAGGTCGTCCACGACCTGGTCGGCACGGGAGAGTTGGGGCAGGTCGTGCGCGCCGTGGCCGTACGGGTCCTCCGCCGCCGAGCGGCCCTGTTGGCGCAGCGCCCGCTTGCGTTCGCGCAGGGAGACCGGGATGGCCCAGATGTGGAACGACTTCTCGTCCGCGCGCACCTCGATCGAGTACTCGGCCCGGACCCGCTCCACCGCGCCCCAGGGCACCACGATGGTGCGGAACGGGTTGCGGATCACCAGGTGCTCCGGCCCGACCAGCACCGCCGAGCGCAGGGTGAGCGCGACCACCAGGACCGCGAAGAAGACCACGACGGCGATGGCGAGCCACTTGGTGCTGCCTTCGCCGCGGATCAGCGTGTCGATCACCATCCACACCCCGGCGGCGATCAGAAGCACCCCGACGGCCATCGCCGGCCGGGAGCGATACGTGGTGATGTCCTCGTCGCTGCTCATGACCGGTGATTGTGCCGCACGACACCGGCCGGGTTTGGCTCGACCGGACCACTGGGCCCGACGCTACGCGAGTAGATATGCTCGTCTTGTGAGCATGCCGTCTGCAATTCTCGCCGACCCGGCCGAGGTCACCTCGTCCGAAGCGGCCCTTCGACGCTTTCTGCACGGGCTTCCCGGCGTCGACAGGGTCGGGACCGAAGCGCGGGCAGCAATGCTCGCCACCCGCTCGATCAAGAACGAGGCCAAGGTCGCCGCGATCGACCTCGCCATCAAGATGATCGACCTGACCACACTGGAAGGTGCCGACACCCCGGGCAAGGTCCGGGCCCTGTGCGCGAAGGCGCTGCATCCGGACCCGGGCGCACCGGACGCGCCCCGGCCCGCCGCGATCTGCGTCTACGGCGACCTGGTCGCCGAGGCCAGGGCCGCGCTCGGCGATTCGGGAGTGCATGTCGCGGCCGTCGCGACCGCGTTCCCCTCCGGACGCGCCGCACTCGACGTGAAGCTGGCCGACGTCGCCCACGCGGTGGCCGCCGGCGCCGACGAGATCGACATGGTCATCGACCGGGGCGCGTTCCTGTCCGGTCGCTACCGGGCAGTCTTCGACGAGATCGTCGCGGTCAAGGCGGCGTGCGCCCGCGGCGCCGCCGCCGGTGGGGGCAGTGCCCACCTCAAGGTGATCCTGGAGACCGGTGAACTGTCGACGTACGACAACGTCCGCCGCGCGTCGTGGCTCGCGATGCTCGCGGGTGCCGACTTCATCAAGACGTCCACGGGCAAGGTCGCGGTCAACGCGACACTGCCGGTGACGCTGGTGATGCTCCAGGCGGTCCGCGACTTCCGCGAGGCCACCGGTACGCAGGTCGGCGTCAAGCCGGCCGGTGGGATCCGCACCACCAAGGACGCGATGAAGTACCTCGTGCTGGTCAACGAGACGGTGGGCTCGGACTGGCTGGACCCCGACTGGTTCCGGCTCGGTGCCTCCAGCCTGCTCAACGACCTCCTGATGCAGCGCCAGAAGCTGGCCACGGGCCGCTACTCCGGCCCCGACTACGTGACGGTGGACTGACAGCCATGGGCAACCCATTCGAGTACGCGCCCGCGCCCGAGTCGCGCGCGATCGTCGACATCGCCCCGGCGTACGGGCTGTTCATCGACGGAAAGTTCGCCGACGCGGCGGACGGCGGTCGGCTCAAGACGGTGAACCCGGCGACCGAGGAGGTGCTGGCCGAGATCGCGGTCGGCGGCGAGGCGGACGTGGACCGCGCGGTCAAGGCCGCGCGCAAGGCGTTCAAGTCGTGGTCGGCGCTGCCCGGCGCGGAGCGGGCCAAGTACCTGTTCCGGATCGCTCGGCTGATCCAGGAGCACGGGCGCGAACTCGCGGTCCTGGAGTCGATCGACAACGGCAAGCCGATCCGCGAGTCGCGCGACGTGGACATCCCGCTGGTCGCGGCGCACTTCTTCCACTACGCGGGGTGGGCCGACAAGCTCGCGCACGCCGGCTTCGGGTCCGACCCGAAGCCGATCGGTGTGGCCGGTCAGGTCATCCCGTGGAACTTCCCGCTGCTGATGCTGGCCTGGAAGGTGGCGCCGGCCCTCGCGGGCGGCAACACCGTGGTGCTCAAGCCGGCCGAGAGCACGCCGCTGACCGCGCTGCGATTCGCCGAGATCTGCGTCGAGGCCGGGCTGCCGGACGGTGTGCTGAACATCGTCACCGGTGCCGGCGAGACCGGTCGCGCGCTGATCGCGCACCCGGACGTGGACAAGGTCGCGTTCACCGGCTCGACCGCCGTGGGCAAGGAGATCGCCCGCACCATCGCGGGCACCCGCAAGCGGGTCACCCTCGAACTCGGCGGCAAGGCCGCCAACATCGTCTACGACGACGCCGCGATCGACTCCGCCGTGGACGGCATCGTCGAGGGCATCTTCTTCAACGGCGGCCAGGTCTGCTGCGCCGGTTCGCGGCTGCTGGTGCAGGAGTCGGTGGCCGAGGAGCTGCTGGCGAGCCTGACCCGGCGGATCAAGACGCTGCGCGTGGGCGACCCGCTGGACAAGAACACCGACGTCGGCGCGATCAACTCGGCCGCGCAACTCTCCCGGATCCAGGAACTGGTCGCGGCGGGCGAGGCCGAGGGCGCCGAGCGCTGGTCGTTGGCCGGCGAGCTGCCCGGCAAGGGCTTCTGGTTCCCGCCGACGGTGTTCACCAACGTCACGCAGGCACACCGGATCGCCCGGGACGAGATCTTCGGCCCGGTGCTGACCGTGCAGACCTTCCGTACCCCGGCCGAGGCGGTGGAGAAGGCGAACAACTCCGCGTACGGCCTGTCCGCCGGCGTGTGGACGGAGAAGGGCGCCAAGGCCCTGTGGACCGCGCAGCGGTTGCGGGCGGGCGTCGTGTGGACCAACACGTTCAACAAGTTCGACCCGGCCTCGCCGTTCGGCGGGTTCAAGGAGTCGGGCTTCGGCCGCGAGGGTGGCCGCCACGGGCTGGAGGCCTACCTCGATGTCTGAGCGCCTTGAGGTGTTGAAGACCTACAAGCTGTACGTCGGGGGCAAGTTCCCCCGGTCCGAGAGCGGGCGGGTGTACGCGGTGACCGACAGCAAGGGCCGGACCCTGGCGAACGCGCCGCGCGGCAGCCGCAAGGACGCCCGCGACGCGGTCGTCGCGGCGCGCAAGGCATTCCCGGGCTGGTCGGGCGCCACCGCCTACAACCGGGGTCAGATCCTGTACCGGATCGCCGAGATGCTGGAGGGTCGGCGCGAGCAGTTCGCGACCGAGGTCGCCGCGGCCGAGGGCATCGGCCGGACCAAGGCGCTCGCGTCGGTGGACGCGGCCGTGGACCGCTGGGTCTGGTACGCCGGGTGGACCGACAAGCTCGCCCAGGTCGCGGGCGGCGCCAACCCGGTCGCGGGTCCGTTCGCGAACTGGTCCACGCCCGAACCCACCGGCGTGGTCGCGGTGATCGCCTCGCAGCGCTCGTCGCTGCTGGGCCTGACGAGCGCGGTCGCGCCGGTGATCGCCACCGGCAACACCGCCGTCGTGCTCGCGGCCGGCTCCTCGGCGCTGCCCGCGTTGTCCTTCGCCGAGGTGCTCGCGGTGTCCGACCTGCCGGGCGGGGTGATCAACATCCTGACCGGGCACCCGGCGGAGATCGCCCCGACGCTCGCGTCCCACCAGGACGTCAACGCGATCGACCTGACCGGCGTGGCGCCGGACGCGGGAGTCGCGTCGGCGCGCGACCTGGAGATCGCGGCGGCGGACAACCTCAAGCGCGTGTTGCGCCCCGAGGCCAAGGAGCCGGACTGGTCGGCGGACCCGGGCACGGGTCGGATGCTGGCGTTCACCGAGACCCGCACGGTCTGGCACCCGACCGGGCACTGATCGCCGGAGCGCTCCGGGCGGCGACAGCGCGAGGACCGTCACCCACGCGGGTGACGGTCCTCGCGTCTTCAGGCCGCGAGCACGTGATCGGCGCGGGTCTGCGTCGCCGGGCCCTTCGCGTCGGCGGCCCGCCGGGTGGAGAGCTTCCAGGTGGCCGGGACGCGGACGATCACGACGACGGCGAAGAGGGCGAACAGAGCGGACATGCGATCGAATCCTCGGAGTTGCGAAGGTGCGGTCGCCGGGCGAACCGCCTTACGAGACTCGACGCCGGCCGCGCGCGGCGACCGTCTCGGGCCTGTTGACGCGGCGTCGACGCGGGTGAGGGCATTCCCGACGGGATCTTGACGAGTGGTCAGCGCAGCGACAGCTCGGCGATCACCGCGGCGTGATCGGTGTGCGGCACGCGGTGTTCGGACACCGAGACCACCTCGATCCCGCCCGTGACCAGCACGTGGTCGATCCCGAACAGCGGCGGCAGGCCGTGGAAGTACGCCATCGGCCAGGTGCGCGCCAGGACCCGGCCGCGCTCCTCGTGCGCGTCCCGCAGCCCGGCGCCGGTGAGCGCGCGGAACGAGGCGTTGTCCGAGGTCGCGTTGAAGTCGCCGAGGAAGATCGCGGGCAGGGTGCGCCGCTCCGCCTCGCGGCGCAGCGCGTCCATGTCGTGGGCCCACTTCCCGGCCTGCCCGCGCATCGGCGGGATGGTGTGCACGCCCTGGATCCGGACCGGGCGCCCGGACACCTCCACGGTGGCGCCGGGCATCGGCATCGTGGTCCGCTCGGGCAACGGCCGCTCCTCGGTCAGCGGCCGGCGCGCGTAGATCGCCAGTCCGGCCGCGCCGGGCTCGCCGGTCCCGGCCGAGTACGGGAGTTCCCGGGTGAGGCCGGCCCGCTCCAGGCCCGCCGCCAGTTCGGGCGTCAACTCCTCCACGGCCAGCACGTCCACCCGCTCGCGGCGCACCAGGTCGGTGATCCGTACCGGATCCGCCTTGCCGAAGTAGGCGTTCGAGGTCATCACCCGCAACCGCGCGCCGCCGGGCGCGGGAGCATCGGCAGGGGTCAGCCTCGGCAACATCCACAGGGTGTGGACGACCACCAGACCCAGCGCGACGAGCAGGGTCAGCCGCATCCGCAGCAGCGCGGCCCCGAGCAGCACGAGCACCGAGGCCACCGCCGCGTACGGGGCGAAGACGGTCACGATCGCGACCGGCCACATCGCGTCGAACACGAGCAGCCGCGCCCCCGTCACCAGCACCGCGCCCGCGAAGATCAGGCCGACCACGCTGCGGCCGAACGTGCGGGTGCGCCGGCGCACCCGCCACAGCCGAGGCGGCGGCGGGATCTCCCGCGCCGACTCGGTCTCGACCTCGGCGGTCACGGCCGGGTCCCTCCGTGCGTGGGCGGCGCCGGCGGAGTGGCCGGCCGGGGCGGCACGGCCGGGGTGCCGGTGCCCGGAGTGCTCGCGGAGACGACGGTCTGCGGGCCGGTCTCGGAAACGGCGGCCCGTGGCCCGGTCGCGGCGCCGTGCGGCGGCGTGGACGCCGGCTCGGCACTCGGTTCGGAACCCCTCGCCCGGGTCCGGTCCGCGTCCGTCGGGGTGACGTGTTCACCGGTGGACCCGGCGTACCGGGTGCCCGTCCCGGAGTACGCCGGGTACTGCCCGGACGTGCTCACCGGTTGGCCGGCGCCCGTCGCGTCCCGCCCGTGCGAGAGCCACTCCTGATGCGGCAGCGACTTGCCGCGGGTGACCGTCGGCGTGACCGGCGCGCCCAGGACCACGATCAGGAACCAGGCGCACAGCGCGAACATGACCAGGACACCCACGTTGATCGCGCTCTGTTCGACCCGGGCCCCGGCCGGTATGTCGGCGAACCCGCCGCCGTCGTAGGCGAGCCCGCCCAGCGCCGCGGTGAGTCCCACGGCGCCCTGTACGGCGAGCACTCCGAGCGCGACACGGGTGATCACCCGGGCCCGGGACGTGGGCCGGCCGGCATGGGTCGCCAGCAGCACCGCGCCTGCGAGCAGCACCGGCGTGAGCACGTCGAGCAGGGCGGACTGACCGCCGTAGGCACGCGCCCGGAAGCCGTGCACCCCCGAGCCCACGCCGAACAGGACGCGCAACGCGTCGACCGCCAACTGCAGTGCCACGAAGCCGACCAGCGCCCATGCCGCCGGTTCCCGCAAACGATCCGTTTCCTGCCGCATCCGACTGCCTCCCCGTGGCCGTGTTCGCGGCTCAGGGTAGACGGGCGCGGGCCTCGCGGCAGGGCGCCGACGGGCGCCGGGTGCGGTGGCCGGCCGGCTCAGAGCCGATCGAGCGCTTCCTGCACGGTCATCCCGTCGGCGAGGTCGCCGGTGACCAGGCTGGTGCCGACCGGCGTGTCACCCACGTCGGTGCCGACGCTGTTGGACAGCGGGTTCAGGCCGCCGCCGTTCATCGGGTTGAGTTGCGCGCGCTCCACGACGCCGAGCACGGCTCCGGTCGCCGCAGCGGCGCCCTGGCCGGCCGCGGGCACGTCGGTACGGGAGATCTCGTCGGGCGCGACGGGCGCGGCCGTGGCGCTCCCGGCGATGCCGAACGCGGCGGCGGCGCCGAGGGATGTGGCGGCGAGCACGGTGCGAAGAACGGAGGACATGGCGGTGGCCCTTCCCAGTCGACTAGGAGATTGACCACGCAACGTAGCCACTCGGCTACGTCGAGCGCAATTCGGCGCCCCGTGCGCCGATGTCCCGAATTCGCTCCCAATTCGACGGAACCGTCACAGCCCCATCCGCCGTCCCTGCCGATGACACACCTTCGGCCCGGGACGCATCGACACCGGTACGACGCACAACTGCACAGGGATACCGCGACACGAGAGAAAGACGTGGGCGAGCGAGTGCGCACGGCGCACGCGGATCGCGAACACGAGTGGGATCGGCCGACCGGGCACAGCTCGGGCGACGAAGTCCCGGGCTCAGGCGACGAGTTCGGCGAACGCCTCGTCGGCACCGAAGCTCAGCGCGTCGTCCTCGCGCAGCCGGCGCAGCGCGCGCCAGATGCTCGACTTGACCGTGCCGACGCTGCATCCGAGCACCTCGGCCACCTCGGGGTCGGTGCGACCCTCGTAGTAGCGCAGCACCAGCATGGTGCGCTGCGGCTCGGGCAGCTTGGCCAGCGCGCGCCAGAGCACCGCACGCAACTCGGTGTCGCCCATCGAGTCCGAACCGTCCGGACGCTCGGGCAGCTCCTCCGAGGGGTACTCGTTGATCCGGCGACGACGCCAGGCCGATATATGCAGGTTGGTCATCGTGCGGCGCAGGTAACCGCCCAGCGCGGCCTTGTCCTGGATCCGACCCCACGCCTGGTACGTGCTCATCAACGCGCTCTGCAACAGGTCCTCGGCCTCGTTGCGGTCACCCGTGAGGTGGTACGCGGTGGCGAACAGCGCCGACCGGCGCTCACGGACATACGCGGTGAATTCGTCGTCGACACTGTCCGTGCACGAAGCACTACGCGCGTTGCCGTTCAGCGGGGCAAGGGCGACGACGGTACGGCGGTTGTCCTTGCGGATGCCCTGCGACTGCGTCTGGGACTGCATGACTTCTCCCCCGGTTCGGCGCTCGTTCACGATGTACAGCCTGCTGGGCGGGCTTCATCGTCAGGTCGGCGAGCTGTCACAGGTATGCAACAGCGACCTCGGGCGGCGAACCGGAAGGGGCCTCCCCGTGTTCTTCCCAGCCGTGACGTCAGACACAATGGCCTGCGTGCCCTACCTGCTGCTTATCGAGGATGACGAGTCCGTACGAACCGGACTCGAACTCGCCCTGGGGCGCCAGGGCCATCGCGTGGTCACCGCCGCCACCGGTGAGGCCGGCCTGGAACGGTGGCGCGAGCAGCGCCCCGACCTGATCGTGCTCGATGTGATGTTGCCGGGCATCGACGGCTTCGAGGTGTGCCGGCGGATCCGCCGCACCGACTCGCTGCCGATCATCCTGCTCACCGCGCGCAACGACGACATCGACGTGGTGGTCGGCCTGGAGTCCGGCGCCGACGACTACGTGGTCAAGCCGGTCCAGCCGCGCGTGCTGGACGCCCGCATCCGCGCGGTGTTGCGCCGCGGCGAGCGCGAGGTGTCCGACGCGTCGGTGTTCGGCGACCTGGTGGTCGACCGCAACGCGATGACGGTGACCAAGGCCGGCGAGGAGCTCCAGCTCACCCCGACCGAGCTGCGGCTCCTGGTCGAGCTGAGCCGGCGGCCCGGTCAGGCGCTCTCCCGGCAGCAGTTGTTGCGCCTGGTGTGGGAGCACGACTACCTCGGCGACTCGCGCCTGGTGGACGCGTGCGTCCAGCGACTGCGCGCCAAGGTGGAGCAGACCCCGTCCGCGCCGACACTGATCCGCACCGTCCGGGGCGTCGGCTACCGCCTCGACCCGCCCCAGTGACGGGCCGGCCGCCGCTGGTACGCCGGATCGTCCGCCGGGTCGCCCCGACCCTGAAGCTGCGCTCGTTGCGGTTCCGGGTACTCGTCGCCTTCGCGCTGGTCGCGTTGATCGCCGCGGTCGCCGCGTCCGGCATCGCCTACTGGCTGACCCGGACCGCCGTGCTGGAGCGCGCGCAGGACTCGGTGCTCACCGAGTTCCGGGACAACCTCGGCCGAGTCTCCGCGGGTCTCCCGGAGCACCCGGACCAGGCCGATCTGGGGCCCGCCGTCGACCAGATGCGGGAGAGCAGTTTCGGCTACTCCGTGGTCCTGGTCGGCACCGACGGCCGCCCGGTCGCCTCCGACCCGACCCGGTTCCCGCTGGAGCGGGTGCCCGCGAAGCTGCAGCGCGTGGTGCAGACCGCGGACGGCGGTGGCGGCTTCCACATGTACTTCCAGCGGATCGACATCGAGGGACAGCCCTACCTGGTCGGCGGCACCAAGGTGGTGCCCAACGGGCCCACCGGCTACATGTTCAAGTCGCTCAAGGACGAACAGGCCGACCTCAACTCGCTGGCCCGCTACCTGATCGTGGGCACCCTGCTGGCGCTGGGCGCGGCGGCGGTGGTCGCGCTGTTCGCCGCGCGGCACATCCTGCGCCCGGTACGCCGGCTCGGGCACGCCGCGCGCGAGCTGGGCGCGGGTCGCCTGGACACCCGGCTGGACGTGCGCGGCTCGGACGAACTCGCCGACCTGTCCCGGACGTTCAACGACGCGGCGGAGAAGCTGGAGCGCAGCGTCGCCGAGTTGCGCGCGCTGGAGTCGTCCTCGCGCCGCTTCGTCGCGGACGTCTCGCACGAACTGCGCACCCCGTTGGCGGCGATGACCGCGGTCAGCGAGTTGCTCGAGGAGGAGGCGGACAGCCTCGGCGAGCAGGGCGCGCCGGCCGCCCGGTTGGTGGTCGCCGAGATCGAGCGGCTGGCCACGCTGGTCGAGGACCTGATGGAGGTGTCCCGCTTCGACGCGGGCACCGCCGCGCTGGTCGCGGACGAGGTGGACATCACCGACCTGGTCACCGCGTGCCTGGACGCGCGCGCCTGGATGGACGCGGTGGACCTTCGGGCACCCCGGGGCATCCTGGCCCGGGTGGACCCGCGCAGACTGGACGTCATGGTCTCCAACCTGGTCGGCAACGCGTTGCGGCACGGCGGCTCGCCGGTGACCGTCGAGATCCACCACGAACCGCGCGTGGCGATACCCGGAATGCTCGCCGGTCCGGAGGAGGATCTCGTGATCGAGGTCTCCGACACCGGCCCGGGCATCCCCGAGGACGTACTGCCGCACGTGTTCGACCGGTTCTACAAGGCGGACAGTTCGCGGGCGCGGTCCGAGGGCAGCGGGTTGGGACTGTCCATCGTGATGGAGAACGCGCGGATCCACGGCGGTACCGCGTACGCGTCGAACATGCCGGGCGGCGGTGCCAAGTTCACCCTGCGCCTGCCGCTGGTGCCACCCGAGCTCGAAGAGATAATCGACCCGGACGAGGGCGTCGAGGACGACGGTGTGCACGCCGACCTGGACGCCGAGAACGCGGAGCACCCGGAGCACGCCGGCGCCGACCTCGGCGGCAACGGTGCCGGCACGCACGACGAGCGAGGAGACAGGCGTTGAGACCCCGCCGGCGGCTTCCGATCGTGATCTTCGCGACGACCGGGGTGCTCGCCGCGCTCACGTCGTGCGGGATCCGGCCGACCGAGGGACCGGTGGGGGCCGGGAAGCCGGCCAATCGTACGGCGCCGTCCGCGCAGAGCCGGCTGCCCGGCTCGGAGCGGCACATCGTCTACCTGGTGAAGGACAACCGGCTCCAGGCGCTGCCCCGGGGCGGGCGGTTGGTGCTGCGGCCCGCCGAGGCGGTCCCGGACAAGCCACGCACCGACCAGGTCAACCAGCTCCTGGAGGAGTTGCACCTGGGCCCCAACGACGCCGAGGCGTTGGAGGGGTACACCACCGCGCTGCCCGCCGGCGGCCTGATCGCGGCCGACCGGCGCGAGGGTGACCCGCCCACCCTCTTCCGGCTGGACGCGCCGCTGTCGGCGCTGGCCACGATCGCGCTCGGGCAGGTGGTCTGCACGCTGCAGAGCGCGTCCGGCGGCGACACGGTGCTGCTCGCGGGTCGGCGCACGCCGCCGGAGAGCTACCGGTGCGAGAACTACCTCGACATCAGCCGCAAGACCACTGCCACGCCGTCCCCCGGCGCCCGGGCCTCCGGTCCGCCGTCGGCGTTCGACAAGGACTGGCCGCAGTCCCGCCCCTCCGGGAAGACCCTTACTCCCCAAGGCGGATGAGCAAGGCGGGTCCTGCGATGGATGTGGCCGGGTCCGAATCGTCCTACCTTCGAAGTACGACGACGCCGCGTCAGGCGCCGCCGCATCGAGGAGGAACCGCCATGACCATGAGCACCGCGACCCTCAGTCGCCCGCGTCACGGCCGCCGGATCGCCGGCGTCTGCGCCGGCATCGCCCGCCGCTACGGCTGGTCCGTCACCACCGTCCGCGTGGTGTTCGTGCTCTCCTGCCTGCTGCCGGGCCCGCAGTTCCTGCTGTACATCGCGCTGTGGATCCTGCTGCCCCAGGACTGAGCCGGGCGGGACGGGGCAACGGCCCGACCGCATCGGCGCCTATCATCCGATCAACGGATGGGTAGGCGGTTCGATCGAGTGGTCTCGCGGGACCGGAGGGTTCCGGGCCGTGCGCTCGGTCGGGGGGCGGGGACATGCAACCGGGAAGCACGCACAACAAGAACCTCATCATCACGATGTCGGTGTTCGCCGGCGTCCTGGTGACCCTGGTCGGGCTGGTGCTCAGCGGCACGCTGGCGGTCGAGGCCGGGCGCACCCAGGCGATGAACTCGAAGCAGTACAGCGACAGGGACGTCGAGGACACCCGGGGGTTCTGGGACCAGGACCGGCAGGACGAGGCCAAGCCCCGGGGCGCGGAGATCTCGCCCGACCAACAGCCGCCGCAGTTGCCCGACCAGGAGCAGCAGCAGCCCGAGGCGGACTACCGCCAACCGCCGACGATCCAGGCGCGCCGGGTGACCCCGCCGTACACCGAGCCCGACACGGCGATCCGGGGCAAGATCTTCTTCCGGACGCCGGAGGGCGTCGCCGAGTGCAGCGGCACGGTCGTGCACCACTCCACCGGCAACATGGTGTGGACGGCGGCGCACTGTCTGCACGGTGGCCGGGACGGGGACTTCTACGACAGGGTCACCTTCGTGCCCGCGTACAACGGCGCGGGTCGCACCCCGGCGGAGCGCGAACCGTACGGACGGTGGCCGGCCCGGCGGATCACGGTGAGCAACCAGTGGGCGCAGAACGCCGATCCGGGCGGCAGGGACGCGAGCGCGTCACCGTTCGACTACGGCGCCTTCATCGTCGACTCGCGCGGCGGGCGCACTCTGGAGGACACGGCGGGGGCGGGCGCGGACGTGCTCTGGAACGCGCCGCGACACCTTCGCGTGCAGTCGTTCGGCTACCCGGGGGACACGCCCTACGACGGCACCGCGCTCTACACGTGCTCGTCGCCGACCACGGACTTCCGTGAGGACGGCTGGCCGCAGCCGGACATGTTGTGGATGGGCTGCACGATGACCGGCGGGTCCTCCGGCGGCGGCTGGTTCGCCGAGGTGGACGGGCGAAGTTACCTGGTGAGCAACGTCTCGCTGGGGGTGACCACGCGGAACTCGCGCACCATGACGGGGCCGTATCTGGGCGATGTGGCGAAGGACATGTACGACTCGCTGTGACGGGTCGCCGGCCGGTGACGGGTCGGCGGCGGGTGAGGGGGCGGGGCCGGCGGGCCGAAGCCGTGCGGGCGCGGCGACGCCGTGCGTGCGGCGCGACGAAGCCGTGTCCTCGCGCAGGATCGACGCGCGATGGACACGGCCCGTGGCACGACAGGACCGACCGGTTCCGCGCCGACGACCCGGCCCGGCGGCAGGTGCGGAACCCGATGCGGGTGTCAGAGAGAAAGGCCACCCAGCGGCAGGTCCCCGAGCGGCGTACCACCAAGCGGCGAGGACTCGCCCGTCGGCAGCGTGTTGAGCGGCGAGCCCAGGCCGCCCTTGGCCGGGGCGCCCTGCGCGGCGAAGCCGGTCATACCCTGCTCCATGCTGCGGGCCATGGTCCCGGCCGTGTGGCCCGGGGTGAGCACCTCGCCGACGGGGAGCTGGTCGGTGACCTGGGACAGCGGGAACGGCGCGGCGGCATCCGGCAGGGCCGCCTGGGCCGTTGCGGCGGCCGGGGCCAGTCCCTCGACCAGGTCGGTCACCGGCATGGCGCTCGCGGAGCCTGCGGCGCCCGCTGCCATTGCCGCGCCGAGCCCGGCCGTGATGGCCGCCTTACGCGTTACCGATCGCATGTGCATCCTCGGTTTCTCGATTCGGGCGGGGCGAGACACACCCCGTTACGAAGTGAGACCGCAACGTAGCGAATCGGACGCGGAATGCGCAAAACATCCCCTTCGAGCCGGGCCGGACCGTTCACCCGAACCCGGAGGGGCCTCGGGGTGCGCCCGCGATCCGAACCGGTCCGAATCTGTCTGAATCGGTCTTAATCGGTCGGGCGCACCCACGAAAGGTCAGTTCCGACCGAAAAGCCATTCCGACTTGAGCGCGGCATAGCCGGGCTTGATCACCTCGTTGATCATCGCGAGCCGCTCGTCGAAGGGCAGGAAGGCGCTCTTCATCGCGTTCACGGTGAACCAGGCCAGGTCGTCCAAGCCGTAGCCGAACGCCTCGACGAGGTGCTCGAACTCCCGGGTCATCGACGTACCGCTCATCAAACGGTTGTCAGTGTTCACGGTCACCCGAAAATAGAGTCGGCGCAGTAGGCCGATCGGGTGATCCGCGTAGGACGTGGCGGCGCCGGTCTGCAGATTCGAGGTCGGGCACATCTCCAGCGGGATGCGCTTGTCGCGCACGTATGCGGCGAGCCGGCCGAGTTCGACACCGCCGTCGTCCTTGACCGTGATGTCGTCGATGATCCGCACGCCGTGGCCCAGGCGGTCCGCGCCGCACCACTGGAGCGCCTGCCAGATCGACGGCAGGCCGAACGCCTCGCCGGCGTGGATGGTGAAGTGGTTGTTCTCCCGCTTGAGGTACTCGAACGCGTCCAGGTGGCGCGTGGGCGGGAAGCCCGCCTCGGCGCCGGCGATGTCGAAGCCGACCACGCCCATGTCGCGGTGCCGGTTGGTGAGTTCGGCGATCTCCAGCGAGCGGGCCGCGTGCCGCATCGCGGTGAGCAGCGCGCCGACCTTGATCCGGTTGCCCGCCTCGGCCGCGCGGCGCTCGCCCTCGCGGAAACCCGCCTCGACCGCCTCGACCACCTGGTCCAGGGTCAGGCCGGCTTCCAGGTGTTGTTCGGGGGCGTAGCGGATCTCGGCGTAGACGACACCGTCGGCGGCGAGGTCCTCGGCGCATTCGGCGGCGACCCGGAACAGGCCCTCGCGGGTCTGCATCACCGCCACGGTGTGGTCGAAGGTCTCCAGGTAGCGCTCCAGCGAGCCGGAGTCGGCTGCCTCGCGGAACCACGTGCCGAGCGCCTCGGGGTCGGTGTCGGGGAGGCGGTCGTATCCGATTGCCTCGGCGAGTTCGATGATCGTGGCGGGGCGGAGCCCACCGTCGAGGTGGTCGTGGAGCAGGACTTTGGGTGCGCGCCGGATCTGCTCGACCGTGGGCGAGGCAGCGGGCGTGTTCGGGTGACTGCTGTACATGAAAGGACTTTACTGCCTACGCGCGTAGATCATCTGCTCTTCCTCGGGCCGGCTTTGCGGGTGGCCTACCGGGCGGCTTGTGGCGGCGCCGGGTCGCGAGGGGTGGGCTGGGCATGCTCGGGGTGCAGGAGATGGCCGCGGCGGCCGAGGGCGAATTCGCGGAACAGGCGTACGGGGGTGGTTTCGGGGCGGGCCGGCATCCAGGCGAGGCCGATCGTGCGGAAGGCCCGGGGGGCGGTGACGGCCAGGTGTACGGTGCCCGGGCGCGGGGCGTCGGGGGCGGGCAGCAGCGACACGCCCAGGCCCGCCGCGACCAGGCCGCGCAACGTCTCGGCCTCCTCGCCCTCGAAGGCGATCCTGGGCACGAACCCCGCCTCGGCGAACAGCGCGTCGGTGATCCGGCGCATCCCGTAGCCCGGCTCCATGCACACGAACACCTCCTCGGCCGCCTCGGCCAACCGCACCCGGCGGCGGTGCGCGAGCCGATGGTCGGCCGGCACCACCAGGTAGAGCCGCTGATCGTCCAGCGCGCGCACGGCCAGGTCCGGCGCGTCCGGCAGCGGCGCGGTCAGGCACAGGTCGAGTTCGCCGGCCCGCATCCGCTCCAACATCGCCGAGGCGGAGTCCTGGACCAACTGGAACCGGATTCCGGGGTGGTGTACCCGAAAGGCGCGCAGCAGGCCGGGCACCGCCTCGGGGCCCATCGTGTGCAGGAACCCGAACGCGACCTTGCCGCGCGCCCCACCCGCGTCCTCGATCACCTCGTCCAGCCCGCGCTCCAGCAGCGCGAGCGCCTGTTCCACGTAGCCGAGCAGGGTGTGACCCTGCCGGGTGAGCACGACCCCGCGCCCGGTCCGGGCCAGCAGCGGGACACCCACGTCGGCCTCCAGTCGGGCCATCGTGCGACTGAGCGTGGGCTGCGGAACACCCAGCCCGGCGGCGGCCCGCGTGATGTGCTCCTCGCGTGCGACCGCGGCGAATTGCGTCAGGAGCGGGGCGATGGCCGCGGAAACCTCGGCTGATCTGCTGTCATACGACACAGCATGGATTGTGGCCTAAACATGCATTGGACGCATGAAACGACGCGGCCTAGTTTCGTACACATGCCCGCATCGAACAGTGCTTCGGACCCCGCCCCAACCACCGACCCGATCACCGCCGCTCCCGTCCGGCACACGCGCGGCTCGCGCGCCTACCGTCGGGTCAACCTGGCACTGTTCGCCGCGGGCTGTTCGACCTTCGCGATGCTCTACGCCACCCAGACGCTGCTGCCGGAGTTGTCCGACGGGTTCCACCTGGACCCCGCGACGGCCAGCCTGTCCGTGTCGGTGACCACCGGCGCACTGGCCCTGGCGGTGATCCCGGTGAGCATGTTGTCCGAGCGGTGGGGCCGCTCCCGGGTGATGACGATCTCCGTGTTCGGCGCGGCCCTGCTGGGCGTACTGGCCGCGTTCGCACCGGACTTCGGCACCCTGGTGGCGCTGCGCGCGGTGCAGGGCGTGGCGCTGGCCGGGTTGCCCGCGACCGCGATGGCCTACCTCGCCGAAGAGGTCGACGGCCCCTCGCTCGGCTCGGCGATGGGCTTGTACGTGGCGGGCAACAGCATCGGCGGCATGGGCGGCCGACTGGTCACCGGCCTGGCCTCGGACCTGGGCGGGTGGCGGGTCGCGCTGGTGGCTGTCGGCCTGCTGGCGCTCGGGTCGGCGGTCGCCTTCCGGGTATTGCTGCCGCCGTCGCGCAACTTCACCCCCTCGACCATGACCGCCCGGCAACTCACCGGCGTGCTGCGCTCGCACCTGGCCGATCCGGTGCTGCGCCGGCTGTACCTGCTCGGCATGGTCTTCATGGCGGCGTTCGGCACGGTCTACAACTACCTCGGCTACCGGCTGCTCGCCGAGCCGTTCGGGCTGCCGCAGACGGTGGTCGGCGCGATCTTCGTGATCTACCTGGCGGGCACCTTCAGTTCGGCCGCGTCGGGTCGACTGGTCGGCCGGATCGGGCACCGCGCGACGTTGTGGGCCGCGGCGGCGATCACCGCCGCGGGCGCGCTGCTGACCCTGCCGGACAACCTGGCGCTGGTCGTGGTGGGCCTGATCGTGCTCACGGCGGGTTTCTTCGCGGGCCACTCGGCGGCCAGTTCGGCGGTGGGCCTGCGGGTCACCGAGGGCCGCGCGCAGGCGTCCGCGCTGTACCTGGCGGCCTACTACCTCGGCGCGAGCGTGGGCGGACCGATCGGCGGCGTCGCCTTCCACGGTCACGGCTGGGCGGGCGCGGTGCTCCTCGTGCTGGTGCTGATGGCGGCGGCGGGGTGGGTGGCCTTCGGGCTCAACGGCCGGGTGACCGGCGCGGCGACGGCGTCCGCGGCGATCCGGCGGCGGCCCCGCGCGCAACACGTGCGCTCCACCGCCTGAACGGTGCGCACAGGCCGGCGGAGGGCCCGATCGGGCCCTCCGCCGGCTTTGGCATGCCGGGGCGCCATGGACGAGCGGCACGACCCGTCCCCGGGACCCCGCCCGGGCGACCGCGACGACTTCGGCCGGGTGTACCGACCGCA
This sequence comes from Embleya sp. NPDC025285, assembly GCF_055558835.1. Lineage (NCBI taxonomy): Bacteria > Bacillati > Actinomycetota > Actinomycetes > Kitasatosporales > Streptomycetaceae > Embleya > Embleya sp. NPDC025285. Next base: position 91,040 of record NZ_JBVHLU010000029.1, on the reverse strand, counting down.
CACCGTGCGCGCGGGCTGCGCGCTGCTCGGCTGCCTGTTCGTGATCCTCGCCTCGGCCGTGGCGATCACCGCGCTGCTCCTGCGGGCATTGTGACCGACGCGGTCAGTAGCCCTGGGCCGCCTTGCGCTCGGCGGTCACGATCCTGGCCCGCTCGATCTCGTTGATGTGCGTCTCGGTCCACTCGCGCAGCGCGCGGATCGGCCCGCCCAGGCTGCGGCCGAGCTCGGTGAGTTCGTAGTCCACCCGGGGCGGGATGGTCGGGGTCACCGTACGCAGCACGAAGCCGTCCGTCTCCAGGCTGCGCAGGGTCTGCGTGAGCATCTTCTGCGACACCCCCTCGATCCGCCGGCTCAGGTCCGTGTACCGCATCGTGCCGTCCCGCAGCGCGTCCACGATCAGCACCGTCCACTTGCCGGCGATGTGGTCCAGCACCTGACGCGTCGCGCACTTGGCGCTGTAGACGTCGGCGGGGAGGCCGACCGATTCGACGATGGTCACCATGAGAGGAGAGTAGCGCACCAATTAGTGCCTACTTCCTTCTGGAGAGTGACTCTCCAAGAATTGTGGCCATGAGCAACCACACGTCGAACACCCGCACACCGGCCGACCACGGGTCGGGCAACGGCACTTCGATCCGGGCCCACTCGGTGGCCGAGGCCATCCGCACCCGCCGCACCGTCCGCCACTACCGCCCCGAGCCGGTCCCCGCCGAAACCCTGCGCACGCTGCTCGAACTCGCCGTCGAGGCCCCCACGAGCTGGAACCTCCAGGACCGTTCGATCGTGGTGGTCACCGACGACGTGGGCCGCGCGGGCCTGATCGAGGCCACCGGCGGCCAACCGCAGGCCCTGGAGGCGCCGGTCCTGCTGGTCTTCGTCGCCGAGCCGCAGGCCTGGCGCGAGGAGCGTGCCGACGTGTACGCGTCGGCACGCCGCAACGGCGCCTGGAGCGAGGAGTTCGTGACCATGTTCGCGGCCGCCTCCCAGGAGTTCCAGCAAGGCCTGGCGGCGCGCGGGTTGTTGCGCGAGTACGCGGTCAAGGACGCGATGATCGCCGCCACGTACGTCATGCTCGCCGCGACCGAACTGGGTCTGGCCACGTCGCCGATGAACGGCTGGGACGAGGACCTGGTCAAACGGGCGATCGGCGTCGCGGACCGCGACGACCTGGCGATCGCGCTGATCGTCGCCGTCGGCCGACCGGCCGAGGAGCGGCGCCATCCCGGGCGCCGGGCCCTGGAGCGCAACGTCTTCCACGGCCGATACGGCGCCGCGGGGTCGTGACCGGGATCCGTCCCGGGATCTCGGCGGGTCCGTCGGCGCGCGGGAGGACCGATGTGTCGTGCCCCGGGTGCCGCGCGGACGGCTGCCGGACGCGAGCCTGCCCGTACACGAACGGGCCCTCGGCTCCCGGTCGGGAGTCGAGGGCCTCGTCGTGCGCGGGGGAGCGTCAGGCCGTCGGGCCGATCCGGTCGATCAGGATCGGGGTGGCCTCGAAGGCGGTGCCGGCCGGCGCGATCGTGACCGCGTCGGCGAGGATCTCGCTGGCGTAGTCGAACCGCTCCGGCGTGTCCGTGTGCAGAGTCATCAGCGGCTGCCCGGCGGTGACCATGTCGCCCGGCTTGGCGTGCAGTTCGACGCCCGCGCCGGCCTGGACCCGCTCCTCCTTGCGGGCCCGGCCCGCGCCCAGGCGCCAGGCCGCGACGCCGACCTCGTAGGCGTCCATCCGGGTCAGCACGCCGGACGAGGCCGCGGTGACCACCTGGGTCTCGCGCGCCACCGGCAGCTTCGCGTCCGGGTCGCCGCCCTGGGCCTGGATCATCCGGCGCCACACGTCCATCGCGGAGCCGTCGCGCAGCGCGTCCGCCGGGTCGATCCGGGTCTGCCCGGCCGCCGCGAGCATCTCGCGCGCGAGCGCGAGGGTCAGCTCGACCACGTCCGCCGGACCGCCGCCCTCGAGCACCTCGACCGACTCGCGGACCTCCAGCGCGTTGCCCGCGGTCAGCCCCAACGGGGTGGACATGTCGGTCAGCAGCGCGACCGTCTTGACCCCGTGGTCCACACCCAGCCGGACCATGGTGCGCGCCAGTTCGCGCGCGTCGGCCAGGTCCTTCATGAACGCGCCGGAGCCGACCTTGACGTCGAGCACCAGCGCCCCGGTGCCCTCGGCGATCTTCTTGCTCATGATCGAGCTGGCGATCAGCGGTATGGCCTCGACCGTGCCGGTCACGTCGCGCAGCGCGTACAGCTTCTTGTCCGCCGGAGCGAGACCGTCGCCCGCCGCGCATATCACCGCGCCGACGTCCTCGAGCACGCGCATCATCGCGTCGTTGGACAGCGCCGCACGCCACCCGGGCACGGCCTCCAGCTTGTCCAGCGTTCCGCCGGTGTGGCCCAGCCCGCGCCCCGACAACTGCGGGACGGCGACGCCGCACGCGGCGACCAGCGGCGCGAGCGGCAGGGTGATCTTGTCGCCGACGCCACCGGTCGAGTGCTTGTCCGCGGTCGGCCGGGACAGCCCCGAGAAGTCCATCCGCTCGCCCGAGGCGATCATCGCCTCGGTCCAGCGGCTGATCTCGGTCGCGTTCATGCCGTTGAGCAGGATGGCCATCGCGAGCGCGGACATCTGCTCGTCCGCGACCTCGCCGCGCGTGTACGCATCGACCACCCAGTCGATCTGAGCCGCCGTCAGTTCACCGCGGTCCCGCTTCGTACGGATGACCGAAATCGCGTCCATGCTGTCCGTTCTCTCTTGGCCGCCGAGGCGACCTGTTCGGGTCACGAGCTCGTGCTAGCGAAGATCGTCGGGCCCGAAGGCATCCGGCAGGATCTCCCGCAACGGCCGTACCCCGTGCTTGGTTTCCAACAACATCTCGGCGCCGCCGTGCTCCCACAGCAGTTGTCGGCAGCGCCCGCACGGCATCAGGACCGCGCCCTCGCTGTCCACGCAGCAAAACGCCACGAGCCTGCCGCCGCCGCTCGCGTGCAGCGCGGACACCAGGCCGCACTCCGCGCACAACGTGAGACCGTACGACGCGTTCTCCACATTGCACCCGGACACGATCCGGCCGTCGTCCACCAGCGCCGAGGCGCCGACCGGATACTTCGAGTACGGCGCGTACGCACCCCGCATCGCCGCGGTCGCCGCGTCCCGCAGCGCGCGCCAATCAATCTCCGGCACCCCCGTCAGCCCTTCGTGTAGGGCTTGTTGGCCGCCGCGGGCGCGCGCACCTTGCCGACCAGACCGGCCACCGCGAAGATCGTCACGACGTACGGCATCATCTGCAGGAACTGGCTCGGGATCGACGTGTTCAGCGGCTGCAACGACGTGGCCAGCGCGCTCGTGAAGCCGAACAGCAGCGCCGCGGCCACCGCGCCCAGCGGACGCCAGCGCCCGAAGATGACCGCCGCGAGCGCGATGTAGCCCGCGCCCGAGGTCATGTCCTTCGAGAACGTGCCCACCGTGCCGATGGTCAGGAACGCGCCGCCGATGCCGGCGATCAGGCCCGCCATCATCACGTTGCGGTAGCGCGTCGCGTTGACCTTGATGCCCACCGTGTCCGCCGCCGTCGGGTGCTCGCCCACCGCGCGGGCCCGCAGACCCCAGCGGGTGTGGAACAGGCCGAGCTGCACGATCACGACCAGCGCGTACATCAGGTACACGATGATGTTGACGTCGAACAGCACCGGGCCGATCACCGGGATGTCGGCGAGGCCGGGGATCCGGATGTTCTCGAACACGCCCGGGTTGTTGTAACCCTCGGGGTCCTTCTGCAGGAGCTGCGTGTACAGGAAGCCGGTGATGCCGGTGACCAGCAGGTTGATCACCACACCGAGGACGACCTGCTCGACCAGGTAGCGCACCGCGAAGACCGCGAGCAGGGCGCCGATCAGCCCACCGGCCACGGCGCCCGCGGCCAGCCCCGCCCACAGCGACCCGGTGACCGAGGCGGTGAGCGCGGCGGCGAACGCGCCGAACAGGAACTGACCGTCGATGGCGATGTTGACCACGCCGGAGCGCTCGCCGATCACGCCCGCGAGCGCGCCGAGCACGAGCGGCACGGCGGCCAGCAGCGTGTTCTGCAGGGCGCCGGCGAAGGACATCTGCTTGCCCGCGACCGCCCACACGAGGAACGCGATCACGAACGCGACCAGGAACAGCGCGATGCTCAGGCGGATCGCCATGCGCGAGCGATCCAGCGCGATCCGCAGCCCGCCCGCGATCATGCACACCACGGACATCGCGATCGCGACGGCCCGCGCGGGCAGCGACAGGTCGCCGACCTCGGTGGTGTCGCGGTTGGGCACGTTCATCCCGAAGACCGCGTCGACGCCGCTCTTGGTACCGAAGCCGAACGCCCACAGCGCGTACAGCCCGACCAGGACGAAGCCGATGCCCGTGATCAGGGCCTTCTTGCGAGCCGCGGCCCGCACCACGTCGGCGGCCTCGCCGGTGGGGTTCACCGGTGCCTCCACGTGGGGGGCGATCACGGTGTCCGCCACCTGCGTGCCTCCTTCAGGGTTCCGCTCGCTCATGCCTGGACCCCCACGGTCTCCTTGGCGGCCAACGGCCCGCCCTCGGCACCCTTGCGGGCCCCGCGCAGCCGGAAGATCGAGCGCACCAGCGGCGGCGCGGCGACGAACAGCACGATCACGGCCTGGATGACGATGACGATGTCGACGGACACGTTCGCGGACGCCTGCATGGTCGAGCCGCCCGCGCGCAGCGCGCCGAACAGCAGTGCGGCCAGCACGGTGCCCAGCGGCTTGGTACGGCCGAGCAGGGCCACGGTGATCGCGTCGAAGCCGATACCGGCGTCGATGCTCGGGGTCAGCGTGTGCGCCGGGTTGGTCGAGCTCATCACCTGCGAGACACCGGCGAGACCGGCCATCGCACCGGCTATCACCATCGCCAGGATCTGCGCGCGGGCCACGCTCATGCCCGCCGTACGCGCCGCGTCCGGGTTGGAGCCCACCGCGCGCAGCTCGAACCCGAGCGTGGAGCGGTTCAGCAGCCACCAGTAGACCCCGGCCGCGAGCAGCGCCAGGATGATGCCGAAGTGGATCCGCAGGTTGTCGCCGAACAGGTTCGGCAGCACCGCGTTCTCGTTCGCGTCCTTGCCGATCGGCTGCGACTGACCGCCCCGGCGGAAGGCGTCGGTGGTCAGCAGCCAGCCGAGCAGCAGCACCGCGATGTGGTTGAGCATGATCGTCACGATCACCTCGTGCGCGCCGTAGCGGGCCTTGAGGAAACCGGCGATGCCCGCGTACAGGCCGCCGCCGATCACGCCGGCGAGGATCACGAAGACCAGGTGGATCACCGGTGGCAGGTCGACGACGAACCCGACCCACGACGCGAACACCGCGCCGGCGATGATCTGGCCCTGCGCACCGATGTTGAACAACCCGGTCCGGAAGGCGATCGAGACCGCGAGACCGCCGAAGATCAGCGGCGTGGCCTGGGTGATCGTCTCGGAGATCGGCCGGAAGATTTCCTCGACCGAACCGTCGGAGAAGGTGTCCGGGTTGACGATCGCACCCTTGAACATCGCCGTGTAGGCGTCCGAGACCAGGGTCCAGGAGCTGGAGAGCGCCTCGCCGGGGGCGGCGAAGAAGTACTTGTACTCGTCGAGCACGTCCTGGTCCGCGAGGATCATCAGGATGCCGCCGACGACCAGCGCGAGCACGATCGCCAGGAAGGTCACCACGGCCGAGTTGCCGGTGATGATCGCGTCGAGCACGGCCCGACCGAGCGAGGGCTTCGGCGGCGCCGACGGGCTCGCCCCGCCCGGCCCGGCCGTCTTCTCGTTCAGGGCCGGCTTCGCCTCGCTCGGCTCGCCGGGCGTGCTCTTGTTGTCCTCGGTCACGCTGGGTCCTCCTCCCCCGGGGTTTCGTCGCTGTCGATGGCGGTCTCGGCCGCGTCCGGCTTCGTGGTCGCCGCGGTGGCGCCGGCCGGTGCACTCGCCTGGGCCCCGTCCCGGTTCGGGATCACGCCGGCCATCAGCAGACCCAGGTCGCCCCGGGACGTGGTGGGCGGCACGATGTCCACGATCCGACCGCGATACATCACCGCGATCCGGTCGGCCAGCGCGACCACCTCGTCCAACTCGGTGGACACGATGATCACCGGGGTGCCGACGTCGCGCTCGGCCACGATCCGCTTGTGGATGAACTCCATCGCCCCCACGTCCACCCCTCGGGTGGGCTGCGAGGCGATGAACAGCCGCAGTGGGCGAGAGAGTTCGCGCGCCACGACGACCTTTTGCTGATTGCCGCCGGACAGCGTGCCGGCCGGCGAGTCGATGGTCTGGGTGCGGATGTCGAACTCCTCGACCCGCTTGCGCGCGTTGTCGCGCACCGCGCCCGGGTTGATCGATCCGCGGCGACCGAACGGCGGCTGGGTGACCATGTCCAACACCAGGTTCTCGGCCACCGTGAATTCGCCGACGATGCCGTCGTGCTGACGGTCCTCGGGCACGAAGCCGACGCCGGAGTTGAGGATTTGCCGCGGGGTGCGGCCCGCGAGGTCGTGTCCGTCCAGGCTGATCTTCCCGGCGGCGGGCGTACGCAGGCCCAGGATGGCCTGGGTCAACTCGCTCTGGCCGTTGCCGTCCACGCCCGCGATGCCCAGGATCTCGCCCTCGCGCAGGCGCAGGTCGACCCGGTCCACCACGGCCTGGCCGTTGCCGTCGAGCACGGTCAGGTCGTCGATCTCCAGCCGGACCGCGCCCGGCTTCGCCTCGGGCTTGTCGACCACCAGCTTGACCGGCCGGCCGACCATCAGCGACGCGAGTTCCTTCTCCGAGGAGGCGGGGTCCGCGGTGCCGACGACCTTGCCGCGCCGGATCACGGTGATCCGGTCGGCGACCGCCTTGACCTCTTTGAGCTTGTGCGTGATGAACACGATGGAGTGGCCGGAGGCACGCAGCGCGCGCATCACCCGGAACAGTTCCTCGGTCTCCTGCGGGGTGAGCACCGCGGTGGGCTCGTCCAGGATGAGCACCTTGGCGTCGCGCACCAGCGCCTTGAGGATCTCCACCCGCTGTTGCAGACCGACGGGGAGGTCCTCGACCAACATGTCCGGGTCGACCTTGAGGCCGTACTCGTCGACGAGGTCGAGCACCTTCTTGCGGGCCCGACGGCGGTCCAGCCAGCCCAGCGGCTTGGTCTCCTCGTGGCCGAGCATGACGTTCTCGGCGACGGTGAAGACCGGGACCAGCATGAAGTGTTGGTGGACCATGCCGATGCCCGCGTCGATCGCGTCGCCGGCGGTCCGGAACTTGCGGGGGGTGCCGTCGACCACGATCTCGCCCTCGGTGGGCTCGTAGAGCCCGTAGAGCACGTTCATCAGGGTCGACTTGCCGGCACCGTTCTCACCGAGAAGGCAGTGGATCTCCCCCGGCTCGACGGTCAGGTCGATGTGGTCGTTGGCGACCAGCGACCCGAACCGTTTCGTGATTCCGCGCAGTTCGAGCTTCAACGCGGAGACCTCCTCGGCTACGCCCCCCGCGAGGGGCCGCTACGGGTTCGACCCGGGTCCCCTCGGGGCCCGGGCGGTACGGACACGGGCGCCGCGGAATCTGCTTCCGCGGCGCCCGATCGTCGAAGTCAGCTCTTCGGCTGGTTCTTCGAGGTGATCTTGATCTTGCCGCTGATGATGTCGGCCTTGACCGTGTCCAGCTCGCTCTTGAGGTCGGCGGGGACCTTCGCGTCGAAGTCGTGGAACGGCGCCAGGCCGACCCCGTTGTTCGCCAGCGTGCCGATCGTGGACTTGGTGGTGAACTGGTTCGTCGCCGCGGCCTTGACCGCGTTGAACACCTGGCCCTTGATGTCCTTGGTCACGGTCGACAGGAACACCGTCTTGTACTGCGAGGCGCTCTCGTAGCCATCCGTGTCGACCCAGATGACGCTCGCCTTGCCGTTGCTCTTCTGCACGGCGGAGGTGGCACCGAGGCCGGTCTGACCGGCGACCGGCATGATCACGTCGGCGCCCTGGGCGATGAAGTCGTTGGCGGTGCGCTCACCGTCGGAGGGCGAGTCGAACTTCTCCGTGAGCGAACCGTCGCCCTTGACCTCGTCCCAACCGATGACCTGGACGTTCTTGCCCTTGGTCTGGTTGTAGTACTTGACGCCCTGGACGTAGCCGTCCATGAACACGGTGACCGGCGGGATCGCCTTCGCGCCGAAGGTGGCGACCTTGCCGGTCTTGGAGTAGCCCGCGGCGAGGTAGCCGCCGAGGAAGCCGGCCTCGGCCGTGTTGAACTGCAGACCCTGCACGTTCGGCTCGATGCTGGACGAGTCGACGATCGCGAACTTCTGGTCCTTGTGCGTCGTCGCGGCGGCCTTGGTCGCGTCGGCCATCAGGCCGCCGACCGCGATGATCAGGCCGCACTTGTCGTTCACGAGGCTGTTCAGGTTCGGCACGTAGTCGTTCTCGGTCTTCGAGGTGATGTACTTCACGTCGACGCCGAGCTCCGACTTGGCCTGCTGCAGACCCGCCCACGAGGAGGCGTTGAAGGAGCGGTCGTCGATGCCGCCGGTGTCCGTCACCATGCATGCCTTGAAGTCGATCTTGGTCGCTTGCGTACCACCCGGGGTGGCACTGCTGCCATTCGACTTCTTGTCGTCGTCCTTGGGCTTGCTACCGCACGCGGCGGTGGCAGTAAGGGCGAGAGTGACGCCGACCGCAGCCGCGGTCACCTTGGATACCCGGCGCACGGGTGTCTCCTTCCGATGAGCGCCCCTTCGGGCGCTGCTCCCAGATGCAGACTCTGACGCGCTTGCATCCCTGGTAAACGCGCGTAGACCTGCTAGCCGTCGGAGAGCATACCTAGTAAAAGAATATGAGCGACAAAAACCGTGAATCGCCACCGCAACACGCCCCGTTAGCCCGGCCGAGTAGCCGGAGCGGAAACGGGTCGGCGCGGAACCGGGCAGTCCGCGACGTGACAGACGGAAAAGACCCGGTGCCGCACGTGATCGAACGGCACCGGGTCGGAACATTACAGACTTACGAACGCGGGAGGAACGGGGACCGGGGTCGCGGCGGTTAACAGTTCCGCATACGTCCCTTCTCGGCGCACCCGCCCGCGCGGCGCGCACCCGGTCCGGTCGGGGTCAACGAAAGGGCCGCAACGCCAGCCCGGCGAAGAGTCGCACCCCGACCCCGATCGCCCGCTCGTCGACGTCGAAACTCCCCTGGTGCAGGTCGTATACGGGGTGCCCGGCGGGTCGCACGCCGAGCCGGGTGAGCTCGCCGGGGACCTGGTCCAGGAACCACGAGAAGTCCTCGCCGCCCAGGCTCTGCTCGGTGCTCTCGACCGCGCTCGCGCCCAGCACCCCGGTGGCGACCGTGCGCATCGAGGCGACCGCGTCGGGGTCGTTGACCACCGGCGGCACGCCCCGGTGGTGTTCGAGCTCCCACTTGGCGCCGTAGGTCGAGGCGATCGCGTCCACCAGCTCGTGCATCACGTCCGGAGCCTGCCGCCACGCCTCCAGGTCGAGGCAGCGCAGGGTGCCCTCCAGCTCGCCGTGCTGCGGGATCACGTTCGGCGCGGAGCCGGACTGGATCCGCCCCCACACCAGGCTCGCGCCCGAGCGCGGGTCGATCCGCCGGGAGAACGCCGAGGGCAGCTCCGAGGCGAGCTTGGCCAGCGCGGTGACCAGGTCGGTGGTGCGATGCGGACGGGCGGTGTGGCCGCCCGCGCCGGTGAGGGTGACCACCACCCGGTCGCAGGCCGAGGTGATCGCGCCCGCGCGCAGCCCGACCCGGCCGACCTCGACCTTGGGGTCGCAGTGGATGGCGTGGATCTCGGAGACACCCGCGAGGCCGCCCGCCTTGATCACGTCGAGCGCGCCGCCCGGCAGCTTCTCCTCGGCGGGCTGGAAGATCAGCCGCACCGGGCGAGGCAACAGCCCGTCCCGGGCGAACTCCGCGAGCACCAGGCCCGTGCCGAGCAGGATCGAGGTGTGCACGTCGTGGCCGCACGCGTGCGCGCGGCCGGGCACCGTCGAGCGGTAGGCCACGTCCTTGACGTCGTCCACCGGCAGCGCGTCGATGTCGCCGCGGAAGGCGATCATCCGCTCACTCGCGGTCCGGGTGCCGGGCGAGGCCCGCTGGGGTCTGATGTCGCACACCAGGCCCGTGCCGGGCAATAGCCGCGGGCTCAGGCCCGCGCGTACCAGCCGTTCCCGGATGAGCCCGGTGGTACGGAACTCCTCCCGACCCAGCTCCGGATGCATGTGCAGGTCGCGTCGAAAGGCGACCAGCTCGTCGGCGAAAGCCGCGGCTTTGGCGGCGGCCTGGGCGTGGAGGGATTCGCTCACCCACGCAAGAGTACGTTGCATCGGCCTTCGCGACGTGGTAGAGAGCGAATTACCCCCGTTCGGGTGAGAAAAAAGCCTCCCGCCGGCGCATGCGCTACCGCCGGTAGGGGTATGACTGTCCGTCCGTTTCGTCATTGGCGGGCTTCTGCCCACTCGGCCGCGTATCAACCAAGCGCCCCATTGATCAGGACTGCCCTTGCCGCCCATGGAACGCGTCCAGGATGCGAGACGCGGCAAGCGTCGCGGTGAGATGGCCGTCGCGGACGTCGCGTTCGAGGTCGGGCACGATAGCCCGAACCGAGGGGTGCCCGCGCAGCTCGGCGAGCAGCGAGTCGTGCACCGTCGCCCAGGTCCAGTCGACCTGTTGCCGGCGGCGCAATTCGGCCAATTCGCCGGTTTCCTCCAGCGTGCGCCGATGTTTGAGGATGGTCTCCCAGACCTCGTCCAGACCCTCCCCGGACAGGCCGGAACAGGTCAGCACCGGCGTGGTCCACGACTCCCCCGCGCGCCGCATCAGACGCAGCGCGCCCGCCAGTTCGCGGGCCGCGCGGCGGGCGGCGAGCGCGTACTCGCCGTCCGCCTTGTTCACCGCGACCACGTCGGCCAGTTCCAGCACGCCCTTCTTGATGCCCTGGAGCTGGTCGCCGGTGCGCGCGAGGGTCAGGAACAGGAAGCAGTCGACCATGTTCGCCACGGTGGTCTCGGACTGGCCCACGCCGACCGTCTCCACCAGCACCACGTCGTGGCCCGCCGCCTCCATCAGCACGATCGACTCGCGGGTGGCCCGCGCGACGCCGCCCAGGGTGCCGGCGGTCGGCGAGGGGCGCACGAACGCGTTGTCGTCCACCGCGAGTCGGCCCATCCGGGTCTTGTCACCCAGGATGCTGCCGCCGTGCCGCGAGGAGGACGGGTCCACCGCGAGCACCGCGACCCGATGCCCCTCGCCGGTCAGCCGGGTGCCCAGCGTCTCGATGAAGGTGGACTTGCCCACCCCCGGCACGCCGGTGATGCCCACCCGGTGGGCACCGCCGGCGTGCGGCAACAACTTGACCAGCAACTCCTGCGCGAGGTCGCGGTGGTCGGCCCGGGTGGACTCGACCAGCGTGACCGCCCGGGCCAGGATCGTCCGGTTGCCCGCGAGCACGCCCTCGGCGTACGCGCCGACGTCGATCACGCGTGCCATCAGTCGACCGGCAGCTCGTGGTCCAACTGCCTGTACAGGCCCCTGAGCAGGTCCACCGCGGCGTCCGCGATCACCGTGCCGGGCGGGAAGACCGCCGTGGCGCCCATGTCCAGCAGCGGCTGCACGTCGGCGGGCGGGATCACCCCGCCGACCACGACCATGATCTCCTCGGCGTCCAGCGCGGCGAGTTCCTGACGCAGCGCCGGCACCAGGGTGAGGTGACCGGCCGCGAGCGAGGACACACCGACCACGTGCACGTCCGCCTCGACCGCCTGTCGGGCCACCTCGCCCGGCGTCTGGAACAGCGCGCCCACGTCCACGTCGAAGCCGAGGTCGGCGAACGCGGTGGCGATCACCTTCTGGCCCCGGTCGTGCCCGTCCTGGCCCATCTTGGCGACCAGTATGCGCGGGCGGCGGCCCTCCAACTCCTCGAACCGGGCGACCAGCGAGCGGGCCGTCTCGACGTTCGGCGACATGCCCACCTCTTCCCGGTACACCCCGGTCAGCGTGCGGATCTGCGCCTGGTGGCGCCCGTAGGCCGACTCCAGCGCGTCGGAGATCTCGCCGACGGTGGCCTTGGCCCGCGCGGCGTCCACCGCGAGCGCGAGCAGGTTGTGTTCGAGGTCGCGCGGCCGGGTGCCCTCGACGTCGGCCTGCGCCGCGCCGGACAGCGCGGCCAGCGCGCGGCGCACCGCGTCCTCGTCGCGCTCCTCGCGCAACCTGCGCAACTTGTCCAACTGGCCCTCGCGGACCGCCTTGTTGTCGATCTTGAGCACGTCGATCGCCTCGTCGCTGGCGACCAGGTACTTGTTCACGCCGATCACCGACTGCCGGCCCGAGTCGATCCGGGCCTGGGTGCGCGCCGCCGCCTCCTCGATCCGCAGCTTGGGCAGGCCCTCGGCGATCGCCGACGCCATGCCGCCCGCCCGCTCGGCCTCGGCGATGTGCTCGCGGGCGCGGACCGCCAGGTCGTGGGTGAGCCGCTCGATGTAGGCCGAGCCGCCCCACGGGTCGATCACGTCGCACGTGCCCGACTCCTGCTGGAGCAACAACTGGGTGTTGCGCGCGATCCGGGCGGAGAAGTCGGTCGGCAGCGCGAGCGCCTCGTCGAGCGCGTTGGTGTGCAGCGACTGGGTGTGCCCCTGGGTCGAGGCCATCGCCTCCAGGCAGGTGCGCACCACGTTGTTGAACACGTCCTGCGCGGTCAGCGACCAGCCCGAGGTCTGCGAGTGCGTGCGCAGCGAGAACGACTTGGGGTTCTTCGCGCCGAACGACTTGACGATGTCGGCCCACAGCAGGCGCGCCGCGCGCAGCTTGGCGACCTCCATGAAGAAGTTCATCCCGATCGCCCAGAAGAACGACAGACGCGGCGCGAACGCGTCGATGTCCAGGCCCGCCGCGACACCGGCGCGCAGGTACTCGATGCCGTCCGCGAGCGTGTACGCCAACTCCAGGTCGGCGGTGGCCCCGGCCTCCTGGATGTGGTAGCCGGAGATCGAGATCGAGTTGAACTTCGGCATCTTCTGCGATGTGTACGCGAAGATGTCGGAGATGATCGACATCGAGGGCTTGGGCGGATAGATGTAGGTGTTGCGGACCATGAACTCCTTGAGGACGTCGTTCTGGATCGTCCCCGTCAGGTGTTCCGGTGCCACCCCCTGCTCCTCCGCCGCGACGATGTAGAGCGCGAGAACCGGGAGCACCGCGCCGTTCATCGTCATCGACACCGACATCCGGTCCAGCGGGATGCCGTCGAAGAGTTGCCGCATGTCGTAGATCGAGTCGATCGCGACACCCGCCATGCCCACGTCGCCGGTCACCCGCGGGTGGTCCGAGTCGTAGCCGCGGTGGGTGGCCAGGTCGAACGCGATCGACAGGCCCTTCTGGCCCGCCGCCAGGTTGCGCCGGTAGAAGGCGTTGGACTCCTCGGCGGTGGAGAAGCCCGCGTACTGGCGGATCGTCCACGGCTGGTTGACGTACATCGTCGGGTACGGACCGCGCAGGAACGGCGTGATGCCCGGGTAGGTGCCCAGGAAGTCGAGCCCCTCCAGGTCCTCCTCGGTGTACAGCGCCTTGAGCGGGATGCCCTCGGGGGTGTCGTGGGTCAGCGCGTCCGCGTCCTTGCCGGTCTCCTCGCGCACGGCGTCCCGCCACGCGTCGAGGTCACCGGACGCGGGCGCGTCGAGCTCGACCTGGGTGAAGTCGGGAATGCTCATTTCGCCCCCTCCGGGGATTCCGCCAGGGTCTGGTACGTGGCGTGCAGGACCTCGAGCGCGTCGCACCCGGTGTACACGTACCCGTCCGGCTCCGCTCCGTGCGCCTTTTGGCCCGCGATCAGGATCCGGCGGGCGCCGGCCGCGCGCAGCGCCGCGGTCACCGGTGCCGCCAGGGTCGCGTACAGCTTCTCCGAGGAGGCGAGCACGGCGGTCGCCGGGCGGCCGGCCGCCGTCCAGCGCTCGAGGATCTGCTCGACCGCGCCCTCGTCCACCGCGGTGATGCCCGCTTCGACGGCGGCGATGCCACCGGCGGCGAACAGGTTGGTCGCGAAGCCGGCCCGCGCGGTGTACTGCGCGAGCGGGCCCAGGGTGGCCAGGAAGACGCTCGGGCGCTCGCCGGACGCGGCCAGCAGCGCGTCCGAGGCGTCGCGCAGCGACTCGTACGCCTCGGCGTAACGCACCCGGGGCAGCCCGGCGGCGGAGACCGGGACGTCGGGCGCGGGTTCGCGCACGACGGGCGCCTCGGTCAGGTTCGGGAACTCGCTGACGCCGGTGATCGGGTCGGTCCGGTGGGCGATGTCCCGGTCCCGCCGGGTTCGGACCTCGGCCAGGCGCTCGCCGAGCCAGCCCGAGTCGAGCACCGCGACGATCCCGCCGCGTCGTTCGATCTCCTGGAAGAACGCCCAGCCGGTGCGGGCGAGGTCGTCGGTGAGTTGCTCGACGAACCACGAGCCGCCGGCCGGGTCGATCACCTGTGCGAGGTGCGACTCCTCCAGGAGCAGCGCCTGGGTATTGCGGGCGATCCGCCGCGAGAACGGGTCGGACAGGCCGATCGCCGCGTCGAAGGCGCGCACGGTGACCGCGTCCGCGCCGCCGACGCCGGCCGCGAAGGAGGCGACCGTGGTGCGCAGCATGTTGACCCAGGGGTCGCGCCGGGTGGTCATCGCCCACGAGGTGAGCGCGTGTTGGCGCTGCGCGCCGGCCGCCGGGGAGGCACCGGACGCCTGCGCGACCCGGGCCCACAACCGGCGGGCCGCGCGCAGCTTGGCGATGGTCGGGAACTGCTCGGCGGTGGCCGCGAAGCGGAACTCGACCAGGCCCAGGGCGGTGTCCACGTCGAGCCCGGCAGCCGTCAGCGCGCGCAGGTACGCGACACCGGCGGCGGTGGCCGCGCCCAGCTCCTGGCCCTCCGAGCCACCCGCCTCGTGGTACGGCTGCCCGTCCACGGCGATCGCCTGAAGGCCGGGGAACTCGGCGTGCGCGCGGGCCGCCAGGTCCGCGGCGGCCACCAGGTCGGCGCCCGCCCCGGTGCGCGCGTGGTGCGAGATCGGGTCGGCGCCCAGGTTGCCGCGCGGCTCGCCCGGCGCGATGCCGCTCGCGCGGAACACCGCGAGCAACGCGTCGCCGGCCGCGACGAAGTCGGCACCGGTGGCCAGGGCCACCGGTGCCAGGTCGAGCAGCACGCCGTCGAGCGCGCGGGCCAGGTCCGCCGGCGCCAGCGCGCCGTCGCCCACCTGCAGGAAGACGGACGTGACCCCGTTCTCCAGATCGGCGAGCACACTCTCGTTGGCGCGGGCCGGATCGGAGTCGGCGTGCGATTGGCGCACGTCCCAACCGT
The DNA here is from genome assembly GCF_055558835.1 of Embleya sp. NPDC025285. NCBI lineage: Bacteria > Bacillati > Actinomycetota > Actinomycetes > Kitasatosporales > Streptomycetaceae > Embleya > Embleya sp. NPDC025285. The sequence continues at coordinate 75,697 of NZ_JBVHLU010000029.1, read as the reverse complement.
CGGCGGCGTGTCCGGCCGCGCGCGAGCCCCGGACGAACGGACTCAGCCCGGGCACGCCCGGCCGGGCGGCCGCCTCCGTGTACAGCGGGGACAGCTTGATGCCGTCGTAGGTAGTGGTCGCCAGCAGGTCTTCGGGGTGCTCGGGCGCGTCGTTCTCGCCCAGCACCTTCGATTTGCGGAGCACGCCGGCCACGAGGCGCTGCCATTGTTCCCGCGTGGGCTGCGGGAATTGGCTCGCGAAGGTGGACCCGGTAGACGTGCCGCCATCGACAGTAGCCTCCGTCATGGGTCGCATCGTATGGACCGACGGGGCCGATGAATACGCACTGCCGATGTGATGCCGGCCCTACCCGCCGGTCACATCTTCGACCTGCGGCGCAGCGCTTGCCTCGATCTTTCGTCCGCACCCGTGCGGCTTCACCCGTACGGGTGCTGACGGGGCGTCAGCGAATCGTGACCCTCGACGTCCGGGTCACCCGGATGGTTCCACTCCGTCATGCGGAATGGATCACATCGCGCGCCCTGGCACAAGAGGCTCCCTCATCGGTGGCTACCATGGCCGGGGCCGGGCGACCGATACCCGGCCGGGCCGACCGACAACCAGAGGGTCCGACACGGAATGCGGACACCCTCCCAGCCGGCCGCGTCCCCCTTGTACCGCACCCGGAGGGTAGTTTCCGTGCCGGCTGGAACGCTCTACCGCGGCCGGGAAGGCATGTGGTCATGGGTGGCTCATCGAGTCACCGGCGTCCTCATCTTCTTCTTCCTGTTCGCGCACGTCCTCGACACCGCACTCGTTCGCGTATCGCCCGAGGCGTACGACGAGACGATCGAGATCTACAAGAACCCGTTCGTCAACCTGCTCGAGTACGGGCTCGTCGCGGCCATCCTGTTCCACGCACTCAATGGTCTGCGGATCATCGCGGTGGACTTCTGGGAGAAGGGCCCGCGCTACCAGAAGCAGATGCTCTGGACTGTCGTCGGCGTCTGGGTCGTGCTGATGGCCGGGAGTGCCTACCCGATCCTGCAGCACTCGATCAAGACCATCTTCGGGAGCTGAAGTGTCCGCCACCATCGAAAACGCGCCCAAGATCCACGGCGGCGGTCCGTCGATCGAGTCTCCGCGCAGCAAGCGCTCACCGCGTTCGACCAAGACCAACTTCGAGCTCTACGGCTGGCTGTTCATGCGGCTGTCGGGCGTCCTCCTGGTCGTCCTGGTCATCGGCCACCTGATCATTCAGCTCGTCCTGGACGGCGGTGTGTCCAAGATCGGCTTCGCGTTCGTCGCGGGCCGCTGGTCCTCGCCGTTCTGGCAGTCGTGGGACCTCATCATGCTGTGGCTCGCCGAGCTGCACGGTGTCAACGGTCTGCGCACGATCATCAACGACTACGCGGAGCGGGACCAGACCCGGTTCTGGCTCAAGGCGCTGCTCTACACGTCCGCGCTGATCGTGCTTTTCCTGGGGACCTTGGTGATCTTCACCTTCGACCCGAACATCGGCAGCTGACCAGTACCCCGAGGACTGAACGAGCATCATGCAGACCCACAAGTACGACACCGTCATCGTCGGCGCGGGCGGCGCCGGCATGCGCGCGGCCCTGGAGTCGAGCAAGCGCAGCCGTACCGCCGTACTGACCAAGCTGTACCCGACGCGTTCGCACACCGGCGCCGCGCAGGGCGGCATGTGCGCCGCCCTCGCGAACGTCGAGGAGGACAACTGGGAGTGGCACACGTTCGACACGGTCAAGGGTGGTGACTACCTCACCGACCAGGACGCCGCGGAGATCATGTGCAAGGAGGCGATCGACGCCGTCCTGGACCTGGAGAAGATGGGCCTCCCCTTCTCCCGGACCCCCGAGGGCCGGATCGACCAGCGCCGCTTCGGCGGCCACACCCGCGACCACGGCAAGGCGGCCGTGCGCCGCTCGTGCTACGCGGCGGACCGCACCGGCCACATGATCCTGCAGACGCTGTTCCAGAACTGCGTCAAGCAGAACGTCGAGTTCTACAACGAGTTCTACGTGCTCGACCTGCTGCTGGCCGAGGACGAGGCGGGCAACAAGACCACCTCGGGCGTGGTGGCGTACGAGCTGGCCACCGGCGAGATCCACGTCTTCCAGGCCAAGTCGGTGATCTTCGCGACCGGCGGCTTCGGCAAGGTCTTCAAGACCACCTCGAACGCGCACACCCTCACCGGTGACGGCATGGGCATCGCCTGGCGCCGCGGGCTGCCGCTGGAGGACATGGAGTTCTACCAGTTCCACCCGACCGGCCTCGCGGGCCTGGGCATCCTGCTCACCGAGGGCGCGCGCGGCGAGGGCGGCATTCTGCGCAACGCGGACGGCGAGCGCTTCATGGAGCGCTACGCGCCCACCATCAAGGACCTCGCGCCGCGTGACATCGTCGCGCGCTCGATGGTCCTGGAGGTGCTCGAAGGCCGCGGCGCGGGTCCGAACAAGGACTACGTCTACCTCGACCTGACCCACCTGCCGGCGGAGCAGATCGAGGAGAAGCTGCCCGACATCACCGAGTTCGCGCGCACCTACCTGGGCGTCGAGCCGACCACCGAGCTGGTCCCGGTGTACCCCACCGCGCACTACGCGATGGGCGGCATCCCGACCAACGTCGAGGCCGAGGTGCTCTCGGACAACACCACGGTGGTGCCCGGCCTGTACGCGGCCGGCGAGGTCGCCTGCGTATCGGTGCACGGCTCCAACCGTCTGGGCACCAACTCGCTGCTCGACATCAACGTGTTCGGTCGGCGCGCCGGCATCGCCGCCGCCGAATACGCCACGACGCACGACTTCGTCGAGCTGCCGGAGGCCCCCGAGGCCACGGTCGTCGAGCTGATCGAGCGGCTGCGGGACAGCGCGGGCACCGAGCGGGTCGGCGCGATCCGCGCCGAGATGCAGGAGACGATGGACGCCAACGCCGGCGTCTACCGCACCGAGGAGACGCTCAAGCAGGCGCTCGCGGACATCAAGAGCCTGCAGAAGCGCTACCTGGACGTCTCCATCCAGGACAAGGGCAAGCGGTACAACACCGACCTGCTCGAGGCGATCGAGCTGGGCTTCCTGCTCGACCTCGCCGAGGTCCTGGTGGTCGGCGCGCAGAACCGCAAGGAGTCCCGCGGCGGGCACGCGCGCGAGGACTTCCAGGCGCGCGACGACGAGAACTACATGAAGCACACGATGGCGTACCGCGAGGTCGACGCGAAGGGCGAGCACTCGATCCGCCTGGGCTACAAGCCGGTCGTGGTCACCCGCTACCAGCCGATGGAGCGTAAGTACTGATGACTGCCGTAGTGGAAGAGACCGCGCCCGGCAAGGGGCACGGAGCCACGGCCGCCGAGCGTGACCACACCCTGATCACGATCACGCTGCGGATCCGCCGCTTCAACCCGGAGACCGACGCGGAGCCGTACTGGCAGGACTTCAGGGTCGAGGCCGACCCGACCGAGCGCATCCTGACCGCGATGATGAAGATCAAGGCGGAGCAGGACGGTTCGCTGACCTTCCGGCGCTCGTGCGCGCACGGCATCTGCGGCTCGGACGCGATGCGGATCAACGGTCGCAACCGGCTGGCCTGCAAGACCCTGGTCAAGGACTTGGACATGTCCAAGCCGATCACGGTCGAGGCGATCAAGGGCCTGAAGCTGGAGAAGGACCTCGTCGTCGACATGGACCCGTTCATGCAGGCGTACAAGGACGTGATGCCGTTCCTGATCACGTCGGGCAACGAGCCGACGCGCGAGCGTCTGCAAAGCCCGGAGGATCGCGAGCGTTTCGACGACACCACCAAGTGCATCCTGTGCGCGGCGTGCACCACGTCGTGCCCGGTGTTCTGGAGCGACGGGCAGTACTTCGGCCCGGCCGCGATCGTCAACGCGCACCGGTTCATCTTCGACTCGCGGGACGAGGGCGCCGAGGAGCGCCTGGAGATCCTCAACGAGAAGGAGGGCGTGTGGCGCTGCCGTACGACCTTCAACTGCACCGAGGCGTGCCCGCGTGGCATCGAGGTCACCAAGGCGATCCAGGAAGTGAAGCGTGCGCTGATCTTCCGCCGCGTGTGATCGATTGACGCGAGGAGGGCCCGGAACCGATCGGTTCCGGGCCCTCGTGCGTTTCTAGCCGCGCTCGACCGCGCGGACCCGGTCGCCGTGGCGCAGGGTCGCGGCGCGCAGTGCGGTCTCGGCGTCGACGCCGTGGCGGGCCGCGAGTTCGGTGACGGCCAGGAGCAGGTCGCCGATCGCCTCGGGGCCGGTGTAGTCGTCGTCCTCGAAGGCCGTCGGCAGCGTGGGTGTGGGCACGGTCAGACCCGATTTGCGGGTGCGGGACAGGAACTTCGCCGCCAGCGCCAGCGCCGGCTGGCTCAGCGCCACCCCGTCCAGTGCCGAGTCCCGGTCGCTCTTCTCCGCCGCCTTGAGCGCGTCCCAGTTGGCCTCGACCGCCTCCGGCGTATCCGCCTCGACGTCCGCGAACACGTGTGGGTGACGGCTGATCAGCTTGTCCACGATGGCGCCGGCCACGTCGTCGATCGAGAACGGGTCGGCCTCGTCCTCCTCGGCCACCCGGGCGTGGAAGAACACCTGCATCAGCACGTCGCCGAGTTCCTCGCGCAGGTGCTCGCGGTCCCCCGAGTCGATCGCGTCGACCAGCTCGTAGGTCTCCTCGACCAGATACCGCGCGAGCGACTCGTGGGTCTGCTTCGCGTCCCACGGGCAACCGCCGGGCGAGCGCAGCCGGTCCATCACCGCGACCAGGTCGAGCAGTCGCGCGCCCGGCAGGTCCCACGCGCCGGGCAACAGCTCGATCTCCGGGATCGGCTCGGTGTCCTCACCGCCCGCCGCGACCTGCGCGAGCGCGGCGCCCAGGCCCGGATCGTCGTCGGTGGCCGCGAGCCACACCACCAGGCCGGTCCGGGCCCGCTCCAGCAGCCGGCGCGCGAGCACCCGCGAGCCCGCGTCCGGGTCGAGGATCTCGACCTCGACCCCCGCCTCGCGCAGATATGGAAGCTGCGGGTGGTCGGCGTCGGCGGACAACACGCAGCCGGTCGGCGTGTCGGTGGCCTCGCGCAGCGTGTGCCACGCGGGCCAGCTCAACAGACCGGGTGCGACCCGGTGGGTCCCGGCGAGCAGGACGAGACGGGCGGGCGGCGCGGAAGCAGGCGAGTCACTCACCCGGCCAGCCTACGGTCCGGGTCAGGCGCCGCCCCCCGCGCCGGGCACGACCTCGGTGAGGCCGGCCCCGGCGGGCTGGGTGCCCGGGGCGAGCCACGAGTACGCCGCGGCGGCCGTGGTCAGCTTCGCCGAGTCCCAGGTGCCGTACCTGGGGTTGACCGTGATCTTCATCGAGCTCGCCACGTCGCTCAGGTACGCCTCGAGCCGCTCCTGGGCATCGGCCGAGCCGAGCTGGATCCCGCGTGCCTTGGCGATCTCCGGCTTGAGCGCCTCGGTGCGGACGAAGTCGTCCACCTCACCGGGCAGCACACCGGTCTGCAACAGCCGGACCTGCAGCGCCTCCGGGCTGGGGAAGCGCGCCTCCAGTGTGCGCCGGGCCGCGAGCACCTGGGTCGCGTTCAGCGTGATGTGGTTGCGCCGGGCCGCCTCGTCGACCACCCGTCGCGAGATGAGCTGCACCAACTCGGCCTGATTGGCCTCCAGTTGGGCGCTCGTGCCGGCCAGCGACAGGTTGTTCCGGGAGAACGCCTGCTCCAGCTTGTCGACCTTGGCGTTCAGGGTGGAGATCTCGATCCGGTCCCCACCGACCACGGCGGCGGCGCCGGCCTTGGACTCCGAGCAGCCGGTGAGCGCGAAACCGGTGACGAGCACCAGGCCCAGCGCGGCCACCCGGGCCCGGGCCGCGGACCGGCACCGGCGGTGCGCGGAATCGACAGGGACGGAACGCGACGTGCGACTCACACGAACTCCCGGGGCTCGATGGCGCTGTACGGCGGTGCGACTGTCGGCCACGGCAGGCGTGCGACCCATGACCAACGATCAAAGATACGGGTGGGCACGCTCGAAGTCCGCACTTTGGCCAAGATCATCCGGGCCGGGTCGGCGGACCGGCGACGTCTCGGGCCGGCGGGCCGCACCGGGTCCCGGGCCGGCGGGTCGCGCCGGCCCGGGATTCCTGGTCACTTCTTCGCCGCGCCGATCGGCTCCAGCAGGATCGCGTCCACCAGGTCTCGCGCCCACGCCAGCAGCGCGACGTCGCGCAGTGGTTGACCACCGATCCGCGCGGTCATCGGCTTGGGCACCAGGATCTGGTGGGTCGCCGTCTTGACCAGGGTCTTCGGGTAGAGCCGCTGGAGTCGCAACTGCTGCGACTCGCGCAGGTCGACCGGCCCGAACCGGACGAAGTTGCCCTGGAGGGTGACATCGGCGACGCCCGCGCCGCGCACGTGCGCACGGAACCGGGCCACCTCCAACAGGTTCTCCACCGGCTGCGGCAACGGCCCGTAACGGTCCACCAGTTCGGCCCGCACCGCGTCGATGTCCGCCTCGCAGGTGATCGCCGCGATCCGCCGATACGCCTCCAGCCGCAGTCGCTCGCCGGGCACGTAGTCGTGCGGGACGTGCGCGTCGATGGGCAGCTCGACCCGGATCTCCGGGGTCTCCTCCACGCCCCCGCCGCCCGCCGCGAGCTCCTTGTACTGGTTGACCGCCTCGCCCACCATGCGCACGTACAGGTCGAAGCCCACGCCCGCGATGTGCCCGGACTGCTCGCCGCCGAGCAGGTTGCCCGCGCCGCGGATCTCCAGGTCCTTCATCGCCACGAACATGCCCGCGCCCATCTCGGTGTGCTGGGCGATGGTGGCGAGCCGCTCGTGCGCGGTCTCGGTCAGCGGCTTCTCCGGCGGGTACAGGAAGTACGCGTACGCGCGCTCGCGGCCTCGGCCGACCCGGCCGCGGAGCTGGTGGAGCTGGGACAGGCCGAAGTTGTCGGCCCGCTCCACGATCAGCGTGTTCGCGTTGGAGATGTCGATGCCGGACTCGACGATCGTGGTGCACACCAGGACGTCGAACTCCTTCTCCCAGAAGTCGACGACCACCTGTTCGAGCGCGTTCTCGTGCATCTGGCCGTGCGCGATGGCCACCCGGGCCTCGGGCACCATCTCGCGGATCTTCGCGGCCGTGCGGTCGATCGACTCGACCCGGTTGTGGATGTAGAAGACCTGGCCCTCGCGCAGCAGCTCGCGCCGAATCGCGGCACCGATCTGCTTCTCCTCGTACGGACCGACGAAGGTGAGCACCGGGTGCCGCTCCTCGGGCGGCGTGGTGATCGTGGACATCTCGCGGATGCCGGTGACCGCCATCTCCAGGGTGCGCGGGATCGGCGTCGCGGACATGGTCAGCACGTCCACGTTCGCGCGCAGCTTCTTCAGCTGCTCCTTGTGCTCCACGCCGAAGCGCTGCTCCTCGTCGACGATCACCAGGCCCAGGTCCTTGAACTTCGTCTCGGACGAGAACAGCCGGTGGGTGCCGATCACGATGTCGATCGAGCCCTCGCGCAGGCCCTCCAGGGCGGCCTTGGCCTCGGTCTCGGTCTGGAACCGCGACAACGACCTGACCACGACCGGGAACTGCGCGTAGCGCTCGGAGAAGGTGGAGAAGTGCTGCTGGACGAGCAGCGTGGTGGGCACGAGTACGGCCACCTGCTTGCCGTCCTGGACCGCCTTGAACGCCGCGCGCACGGCGATCTCGGTCTTGCCGTAGCCGACGTCGCCGCAGATCAGCCGGTCCATCGGGATCGGCTTCTCCATGTCGCCCTTGACCTCCTCGATCGAGGAGAGCTGGTCGGGCGTCTCGATGTAGGGGAAGGCGTCCTCCAGCTCGCGCTGCCACGGGGTGTCCGGGCCGAACGCGTGTCCGGGTGCGGCCATCCGGGCCGAGTAGAGCTTGATCAGGTCGCCCGCGATCTCCTTGATCGCCTTCTTCGCCTTGGCCTTGGTCTTGGCCCAGTCGGCACCGCCGAGCCGGTGCAGCGACGGGCTCTCGCCGCCGACGTACTTGGTCACCTGCTCGAGCTGGTCGGTGGGCACGAACAGCCGGTCGCCGGGTTGGCCGCGCTTGGCCGGCGCGTACTCCAGGACCAGGTACTCGCGCTGCGCGCCCTGCACGGTGCGCTGGACCATCTCGACGTAGCGCCCCACGCCGTGCGACTCGTGCACCACGAAGTCACCCGCCCGCAGTTGCAGCGGGTCGACCATGTTGCGCCGTCGACTGGGGAGCCGGCGCATGTCCTTGGTGGAGGTGCGCTGGCCGGAGACGTCCTCCTCGGTGAGCACCAGCGTGCGCAGCGGCTCGGAGCTGAAGCCGTGGCCGATGCAGCCCGTGGTCACGTGCACGATGCCGGTGTCGGGCACCTGGGCCAGGTCGCCGTCCAGGCGGGCGGCCACGCCCTCGCCGGACAACGTCTCGACGAAGCGCGCGGCCGGGCCGTGGCCCTCGGTGACCAGCACCACGCGCCAGTCCTCGGCGAGCCGGCCCTTGATCTCGGCCAGCACCCGCTGCGCGTCGCCCCGATAGGCCTCGACCTCGACCGCGCCGATCTCGGTGCCCGCGTCGTCGGCGTCCGCGCTGAACGGGCTCAGCGACCACCACGGCACGCCGATCTCGCGGGCGTGCTCGCGCACGTCCGCCAGGCTCCACAGCGACGCCGCGCCCAGGTCGATCGGGCTCTCCCCGCCGCCCGCCGCGGCGGCCCAGGAGGCGTCCAGGAACTCGCGACTGGTGGCCACCAGGTCCGCCGAACGGGTGCGCACCCGCTCCGGGTCGCAGACCAGCACATGGCTCCCGGCCGGCAGCACGTCCAGGAGCAGCTCCATGTCGTCCACCAGGGCGGGCGCGAGCGACTCCATACCCTCGACCGCGATGCCCTCGGCGATCCGCCCGAGCATCTCGACCAGACCCGGGTGCTCCTCGAGCAACTCGCGGGCCCGCTCGCGGACCTCGTCGGTGAGCAGCAACTCGCGACACGGCGGTGCCCACAGACCGTGTTCGGCGGTCTCCAGGGAGCGCTGGTCGGCGACCTTGAACCAGCGGATCTCCTCCACCTGGTCGCCCCAGAACTCGACCCGGAGCGGATGCTCCTCGGTCGGCGGGAAGACGTCCAGGATGCCGCCGCGCACCGCGAACTCGCCGCGCTTTTCCACCAGGTCGACCCGGGAGTAGGCGGCGGCCGCGAGCTGCTCGACGACGGTGTCCAGGGCGATGTCCAGGCCGGCGGTCAGGGCCACCGGCTCCAGCTCGCCCAGCCCCTTGACCTGGGGCTGGAGCACACTGCGAATCGGCGCGACGACGACCTTGAGGGTTCCGGTGCCGGAGTCGGCGAGGCCGCCCGAGGTCGGGTGCGCGAGTCTGCGCAGCACCGCGAGGCGGCGCCCGACGGTGTCCGAGCGCGGGGAGAGCCGCTCGTGCGGCAGTGTCTCCCACGAGGGGTACTCCACGACGGAGTCCTCGGGCAGCAGCGACCCGAGGGCCGCCACCAGGTCCTCGCACTCGCGGGTGGTGGCGGTGACCGCGAGCACGGGCCGATCCGCGCGGGCCGCGATGGCGGCCACCACGAACGGGCGCAGTGCCGGTGGTCCGACGAGGTCGAGGGCGGTACCGCGGCCCTCGGACGCGGCCCGCACCGCCTCGGCGACGGCGGGGTCCTGGACGACGATGTCTAGCAGACCGGTCAGGCTCATGGGCCGGTTGGATCCTCCGCAACGCGAACGGCCCCGACCTTGGAAAAGGACCGGGGTTCCCCGACAACCCTACGCCCGAAGGGGTCCGTGTGGCCCGCGATGACAATGCGTGACTGTGACCAGCACCGCCTACCCCACCCTCTTGGCAATGCGACTGTTAGGGGGTCCAATGGCCTGCGAACAGGAATCTGACGGGTCGTCGGATTTTCGACGGCGCGTCGGGAGTCCGGGGCAGCGGCTGGACCAGGGGAGACGACGGACACGATGAGCAGCGCGCAGCAGAAGCTCTACATCGGCGGCGAATGGGTCGAGCCGGAGCGTGGTCACTACGAAGTGATCAACCCGGCGACCGAGGAGGTCGTGGGCCTGGCGCCCGAGGCGTCGGTGGAGCAGGCGAACGCGGCCGCGGCGGCGGCGGCCGAGGCGTTCGACACCTGGTCGAGGACCACTCCCGAGGAGCGCGCCGGCATCCTGGACCGGGCCGCGGACCTGTTCCTGAAGATGGGCGCCGAGGTGGTCCCGCTCGCCTCCGCCGAGACCGGCGCCACGCTCGCGGTCGCGGGCATGATGCAGTTGGGCACCACATACTCGCGCTTCAAGCGCTACGCCAAGGGCGCGCTGGAGCCGACCGAGTTCGCGCTCAACCCGCAGCCGACCCCGGAGACCGCGTTGAGCCGCGCGGGCATCTTCGGCGCGCAGGAGATCCGCCAGCCGGTCGGTGTGGTCACCTGCATCACGTCGTACAACAACCCGCTCGCGAACACCGCGGGCAAGGTCGCGCCCGCGCTGGCGATGGGCAACACGGTCGTGGTCAAGCCCGCGCCGCAGGACCCGCTGGCGGTGTACCGGATGGCCGAGGCGCTGGCCGAGGCCGGGCTGCCCGCCGGCGTGCTGAACATCATCACCGGCTCGGGCGTGGACGTCTCCGAGGCGGCGGTGGCCTCGCCGCACGTGGACATGATCAGCTTCACCGGTTCGACGCTGATCGGCTCGCGGATCGCCGAGGTCGCCGGACGCACGTTCAAGCGTCAGCTCATGGAGCTCGGCGGCAAGGGCGCGTGCGTCGTGCTCGACGACGCGGACCTGGACGCGGCCGTGCACGGCATCGGCACCGTGTGGAGTTTCTACGCGGGCCAGATCTGCACCGCGCCGACCCGGGTGATCGCCCAGCGCGGCATCTACGACCGGCTGGTGGAGCGGCTCGCGGAGCACGCGCGCGGTCTGAAGGTCGGCAGCCCGCTGGACCCGGCGACCCAGGTCACCCCGGTCATCTCGGCGGTGCAGCGCGGCCGGGTGGAGGCGTTGATCGCCAAGGGCCGCGAGGAGGGCGCCCGCCTGGTGGTCGGCGGCGAGCGGCCGGACTTCGAGAAGGGCTTCTACGTCGCGCCCACGCTGTTCGCGGACGCGACCAACGAGATGACCATCGCGCGCGAGGAGTTCTTCGGCCCGGTGGTCACGGTGATCCCGTTCGACGGGGACGAGGAGGAGGCGATCCGGATCGCCAACGATTCGGACTACGGTCTGCTCTCCTACGTGTTCTCCGGCGACAGCACGCGCGCCTATCGCATCGCCCGCCGGCTGCGCTCGGGCGGTGTCGGTGTGAACACCGTCGGGCGCAACATGGAGGCCGCCTTCGGCGGCTTCAAGCAGTCCGGTGTCGGCCGCGACGGCGGCTCGTACGGACTGGCCGCCTACAGCGAGATCCAGAGCATCGTCTGGCCCAGTGCCTGACCGCTCGCGATGACCGCGAACGGCCCCGGGATCCTTCCCCGGGGCCGTTCGCATGTTCGCGTCCGGGCCGTCCCGGGTTCGCCGGTTTCCCGCGTGGGGGTCGGGTTATGGCCATAACCTGAGCTCGGCCCGGGGCGCTCGGTCGCGGGCTCGTCAGGGGGGATCGCGCACGATGTCACCACCGCAACGTCTGGTCCGGGCCTGGTCGGTGCGCGCGGGAGCCGCGCGCACGCAGGTGGAAGCCGGGGCGCGGGCGCGGCGATGGCTGTGGTTCCGCGAGGCGTTCCCGGACATCGAGCGGCTGCGGGTGGTGGACCTGGGCGGCTCGGCCGAGTTCTGGTGGCACGCCCCGGTCCGGCCGGCGCACGTGCGCGTGGTCGACGCCGCGGACAAGTCCGCCGAGCTCGCCTCGTGGTTGGTCCGCGAGGCGGCCGATCCGCTGGAGTGGTCCGGGAGTTGCGACCTGGTGGTGTGCGACGGGCTGCTGGATCGGTTGGCCGTGCCGACCGCGCGGGCCCGACTGGCCGACGTCGTGCACGCGAGCGCGGAGCGCTATTGGCTGCGCGCCGCCGCCCGCGAGCACCCGCTCGATCCGCAGACCTCGCTGCCGGCGCTGCATCTGATGCCGGACCGGGTGCGCTCGCGGGTCGTCGGTTCGGCGCCCGCGGTTTTCCCGGCCCGGCGGGGCGAGTTGCTCTCGCGCTTTCCCGGGGCGGTGGTGCGCGGCGAACGCGTGGCCGGGCTCGTGTCGTCCTGGGTGGTGGCCAAGCCGCGTGCCGATCACGTGCCGGGCCGCACCTGACGTTGCGTCACCAGCCGCTCGGGGGTGGGCGGTTGCGCGAGGAGGGGGATTCTCGGATGCGTGTTGTCATCGCCGGTCAGGGGTACGTGGGGCTGCCGCTGGCGGTTCGGGCCGCACAGGTGGGCCACGAGGTGGTCGGCTACGACGTCGACGAGGGGCGGGTCAAGCGACTGGCTGCGGGCGAGTCGTACGTCGAGGACATCCCGTCCGCGCACGTGCGGGCGATCCTGGACGCGGGCAGCTATCGGGCCACCGCCGAGCCGCGCGACCTGGGCGGCTACGACATCGCGGTGATCACCGTGCCCACGCCGCTGCGCGAGGGCGTCCCGGACCTGAGCTACATCGAGGAGTGCGCGCGCACGCTGGCCCGCTACCTGCGGCCCGGCGCCTGCGTGGTGCTCGAGTCGACCACCTACCCGGGCACCACCGAGGAGTTGGTCGGCCCGATCCTGGAGGAGGGCTCCGGCCTGACCGCGGGCCGGGACTTCCACCTGGGCTACAGCCCGGAGCGGATCGACCCGGGCAACCCGACCTGGAACCTGGTGAACACCCCGAAGGTGGTCTCCGGGGTGGACGCCGCCTCGCTCGCGGTCGTGGAGGACTTCTACGGGTCGCTGATCGACCGTGTCGTGCCGGTCTCCTCGCCCAAGGAGGCCGAATTGGTCAAGCTGATCGAGAACACCTTCCGGCACGTGAACATCGCGCTCGTCAACGAGGTCGCGATGTTCGCCCACGATCTGGGCATCGACGTGTGGGAGGCGATCGACGCCTGCTCGACCAAGCCGTTCGGGTTCCTGCGCTTCACCCCGGGGCCGGGCGTCGGCGGGCACTGCCTGCCGATCGACCCGTCGTACCTGTCCTGGCGGGTGCAGCGCGCGCTCGGTCAGAGCTTTCGCTTCGTGGAGTTGGCCAACGACGTCAACAACCACATGCCGGACTACGTGATCCGCCGGCTCACCGCCGCGTTCAACACCCGGCGCCGGTCGGTCAACGGCTCGCGGGTGCTGCTGGTGGGACTCGCGTACAAGAAGAACACCGGCGACGCCCGGGAGTCGCCGTCCGCGCACGTGGCCCGGCTGTTGCTGAGCCTGGGCGCGGAGGTCACCGCCGCCGACCCGCACGTGGATCTCGCCCAGGTCGTGGACGCCCGTTTGCGGCGGGTGGAGTTGACCGCGGAGACGGTGGCCGCCGCGGACGCGGTCGTCCTGCTCGTCGATCACGACGACGTCGACCTGGATCTGCTGCGTGCCGCCGACTATGTGCTCGACTGTCGTCGGGTGCTCGGCGCGGGACCCAACATCGAGGTGTTGTAGGGCCGTTCCGGCCGGCGCGCGGTGGTCGTGGATGTCGACCACCGCGCGCCGGCCCGGCCTGTTCCCGCTCGTGCCGTCATCCGCGTCCGGCGGGTGACGCCCGCCGACTACCTGTACTCGACGATCTTCGTCTTGTGCCCGGTGGCCTTGGTGTGCGCCTTGGCCGCCACCTGTGCCGCGTCCTTCGACCGGTATCGCTGACGGGCGCCGTCGGACTTCGACGAACAACCGTTCTCCTGGCAGACCCATCCCCAGGTGCTCATGGACAACCTCCCAGACATCACGGGCGCCACCCCGTCCCGACCGAGGGACGCGAATGACTCGGACGGCCACACCGCAGCACTTGTGACCGCCGCGCGACCGACACTCGACACGCCATGACACGCTCGTGACGAAACCAGGACGTTCCGGAGAAGAACGTTCTCCTTTCGAATGCCTAACGCGTCGTTATCGACATACAAAGGATGCAATACCGCGATCAATGATCTTCTATTACAAATAGGCCGAACGGGTTGCGCGGGCTCGCTCGCAAGGGTGACGGCACACAAGACGAGCCGGTCGACTGCCGATAGGCGCGAGACGTTATGTCAACCCATGCGGCCCGAATGTGTGTCTCGAGCGAGCGGCGGCGACCCTCACCGACTCGGGGCATCCGGACCGGTCGGCTCGACCCGCAGCGGCACCGTGCCGCCCGACACGCACTCCCCCGTGTCCAGGCGCCACTTCCAGTGGTGCCGCGGGCACTCCAGCACGCCGGCCTCGATGTCCGCGTGCGACAGGTCCTCGCCGGCGTGCGGGCAGAAGCGCTGCATCCGCACCCCGCACCGCTCGATCGACTCGCCGTGCGCGGCCGATTCGCGCTCACGGACCATCTGCATGGTCTGCGCCGGGTGCTCGCCGTAGCGCAGCAGGCTCATCAGGGTCAGGTCGAACACGTCCGGGTCGCGGGCCAGACCCAGGCGCATCGACAGCAGTGCCTCCTCCCACCCGACCGCGCCGTCCACGATCGCGCGCAGCGCCCGCTGCGGAACCTCGATCGTGTAGGCGGGATCCACCGGTTCCTCCTCGAACACGATGTCGCCCGCGATCCGACCCAGCCGCACCGACCACGAACCGCCGTCCGAGGTCAGCCGCACATCCTTGCGCCAGTCGCCCAGGAAGCGCTTGTTCCAGCTCTGCAACCGGGCCAGATAGGCGTCCAGTTCGTTCGCCGTGACCGGCTCGAAGGCGCGGTCCCCGTACGCCCGCCACTCGGCCTCGCGGCGGTCCCGGTACGCGCTCAGGTACGCGTCGGTTCGCCAGTGGGCCACCGGTCCGGTCGGCGCGCTCAGGTCGTCGCCCGGCGCGGCCTCGATCACCCGCACGCCGGGACAGGCCGCCGCGAAGTCGTCGGCGAACGCGTCCCACAGCGGGAAGATCGTCTCCTCCCGGTCGTTGTACCGGGCCAGTTCGGGATCCAGGAACACCGGCGGACCGGCCGAGGGCAGATACGCGCGCGCCCCGGTCAGCCGAACCTTGCGCACCAGTGTGTCGAACAGGTCCGAGCGCACCTCGGCGGTCTTCTTGCGCTGGGTCTCCTCCGGATACGCGTACGCGTTCGGGTACCACATCGCACCGGAGTACTGCGCGGACAACAGGTCGATGTCGCCCGGTAGTTCGCCCAGCGGGGTGTTGCAGTCGTTGAGGTCCAGGAAGCGGAAGCCGGCCAGATCCACGAGCAGGCCGCTGTCCTCCTTGTGGCTGGTGTCCAGCAACATGGTCAGGGTCAGCCCGGGCGCGGGCGTGAACGACTCCCGGTGACCCAGCACCACCTGTTCGCGAAAGCCCAGCGCGCCCATCCGCTTGACCATCGACTTGGACCGGTACCTGGGCAGCACCACGGTGATGCCGCGGTCGAGCCGGTCCAGCACCCGCTCGTCGAAGTGGTCCTCGTGCAGGTGCGAGAGGTAGAGCAGGTCGTGCCCGCCCGCGAGCACCCCGGGCAGCAGTTCGCGGTTGTCCGGGAACGGGAACCACGCGCCGAGGAAGGCCGGATGGAACCACGGGTCGATCAGCAGCGAGACGCCCGCGTGCGCGACCGTGAAGCCCGCGTGGCCGAGATAGCGGATCGCGCCGGGCGCGGGCGCACCCGCCGGCCGTTCGTCGGACCCGGGCCTCACAGCCGGCTCAGCGCTCCCGCGAGCACCTCCACGACGCGCTCCTGCTGTGCGACGGTGAGCTGCGGATACAGCGGCAACGTCAGGATCTGCTCGGCGGCCCGCTCGGCGACCGGGAAGTCGCCGCGCGCGTAGCCCAGTTCGGCGAACGCGGGCTGTAGGTGCACCGGCACCGGGTAGTGCACGCCGGCGCCGACCCCCGCCTCGTTCAGCAGCGCGAGCACCTTGTCCCGCTCGGGCACCCGGACCGCGTACAGGTGCCACACGTGCTCGTTGCCCGGCGCGGTCCGCGGCACCCGCACCCCCTCGACCCCGGCCAGCAGCGCGTCGTAGCGGGCCGCGACCGCTCGCCGCCGCGTGTTCCACTGCGCCAGCCGGCCCAGCTTGGCCCGCAACACCGCGGCCTGGATGGTGTCCAGGCGCGAGTTGAAGCCAAGGCGTGTGTGCACGTACTTGCGCGACGAGCCGTGGTCGCGCATCTCGCGCAGCGCGAGCGCGTACGCCTCGCTATTCGTCACCACCGCGCCGCCATCGCCGTACGCGCCCAAATTCTTGCCCGGGTAGAAGCTGGTCGCCGCGATCGCGTCGGGCCCCCACGTGCCGGGCCCGCGGCCGTCCTGGGTCGCACCCTGGCACTGCGCGGCGTCCTCCACCAGGGCCTGCCCGCGGGCGTCCGCCAGCGCCCGCAGCGCGCCCATCGGGGCCAGTTGCCCGTTCAGGTGCACCGGCAGCAGCGCACGGACCTCGACCGGGCCGCCCAGCGCCTCGGCGGCCCGCTGCGGGTCCAGCAACAGGTACTCGTCGTCCACATCGGCGAACACGGGCCGCGCGCCCGCGCGAACGGCCGCCTCGGCGGTCGCCACGAACGTGTTCGCCGGCATCACCACTCCCGCGCCCGCGCCGACGCCCAGCACCCGCAGCGCCAACTCCACCGCGTCGGTGCCGTTGGCCACACCCACGCAGTGCGCGACGCCGGAGAACTCGGCGTACTCGGCCTCGAAGCCCGCGACGTCGGGACCGCCCACGAACGCGCACGTGGCCAGCACCCGGGCGATGCCGGCCTCGACCTCGGCCGCCACCTCGGCGTGTGCCGCGGCCAGGTCCACCAACGGAATCCGGTCCAGGTCAGCACTCATCCGCATCTCCCCCTCGTCGTTGCGGCTCGGCGGCGGGAATCGGCGCCGACCGCAGTCGGCGGGCCGGCACCCCCGCCCACACCTCGGCCGGCGGCACGTCCCGCGTCACGACCGAGCCCATCCCCACCAGCGACCGGGCGCCGATCACGCGTTGCTCGCGCACCAGCGCACCGGCCCCCAGGTACGCCTCCCGGCCCACCGTCACCCCACCCGCGAGCCGAACCCCCGAGGCCAGCGTGGCGAACTCGCGCACGTCGTCGTCGTGGGTCAGCACCACCTGCGGCATGGCGTGCGCGTGCGCGCCCACCCGGACCGAGGTGGTCAACACCGTCTGCGCCATCAACACCGCGCCCGGCCCCACCTCGCACGTGCGCGGGACCACCGCGCTCACGTGCACGAGTGTGGCCCAGCGGCTGTCCGGCAGGCCCAGCCGGGCCACCACCCGGGAGCGGCTCCACCAGTTCGTCGGACTCCCCACACACACCACCACCAGGGCGTCCGGCCACTTGTGCGCCGCGTCGGCCCCGCCGAGCACCGCGAAGCCGTCCACCTCGGTGTCCCACCGGGCCGGATCATCGTCCAGGAAACCGAGCAACCGCCATCCGGAACTACCGCGCGGCGCGCGGAACTCCGGGATCGCCGCGGCGACCTCGCGGGCGAATCCCCCGGCTCCGACCAGGAGCAGGTCGCGAAAGGACACTAGACCGCCGCCCGGACGCCGGCCGCCGCCCGCACCGCGGCGACCACCCGGTCCTGCTGCGCCTCGGTCAACTCGTGGAACAGCGGCAGGATCAGCGAGTCCCGGGTCAGCCGCTCGGTCGCGGGCAGCGGCACGTGCTCGACGTCCGCGTACGCCGGCTCCAGGTGCGCCGCCATGATCCCCCGACGCGCCGAGATCCCGGCCCGGGCGAGCTCGCCGAGCAGGTCGTCGCGCGACACGGGGAAGTCCTCGGGCAGCAGCACCCAGAACGCCTGATAATTGGTCAGTCCGTACGCCGGGTCCGCAGCCGTCTCCAGGCCCGCCACGTCGGCGAGCAACTCGTGGTAACGAGCCGCGAGTTCGCGCCGACGGGCGACCATGGCCGGCAACCGGCCGAGCTGCACCAGGCCGACCGCCGCCTGGATGTCGGTCATCCGGTAGTTGAAGCCCAGTTCGTCGTAGCTCTCCACCACGGGCGCCCCGCCCGCGCGGTCCGCCGCGTCCCGGTCGGCCGCGCTCACACTCATCCCGTGCTCGCGCAACCGGCGCAGCCGAGGCGCCGCGCCCTCGCGCGCGAGGGTGAGCATGCCGCCCTCGCCGGTGGTCAGCAGCTTGCGCGGGTGGAACGAGAAGGTCGCGGACATCGCGCCCGCGCCCACCGGGCGGCCCTTGTAGGTCGAGCCCGCCGCGCACGCCGCGTCCTCCACCACCACGATGCCCCGGCCGTCCACCAGTGCCCGCACGCCGTCCAGATCGGCGGGGATGCCGCCCTGGTCGACCAGGATCACCGCGCGCGTCGCGGCGGTGAGTACCGTCTCGATCGTCTCCGGGGTCAGGTTCCCGGTGCCGAGATCGACATCGGCGAACACCGGTCGCGCGCCGACGTAGCGCACCGCGTTCGCGGTCGCCACGAACGACAACGAGGGCACCACGACCTCGTCGCCCGGCCCCACCCCGGCGTTGATCAACGCCAGGTGCAGCGCGGTGGTGCACGAGGAGACCGCGATCGCCGCGGGCACCTCGACATGGTCCGCGAAGGCCTGCTCGAAGGCGACCACCCGGGGCCCCTGGGCCACCCACCCCGAGCGCACCGCGTCGGCCGCCGCGGCGGCCTCCTCCTCGCCCATCCAGGGGCGCATCACCGGAATTCGTTCCATGCTCATCGTGCCTGTTCCCCCAGCCCGGTCCGCCCTGCCAACCCATGTCCCCGCCGCGCCCGCCCGCACCCGGTACGCACCGAACCCCCTCGGTGCTCCGGTCGGATCAGGCCGCGTCCCGCCACCACGCCACCAGTCGACGCAGCCCCTCGTCGATGTCCACCTCGGCGGTGAAGCCCAACTCCCTTGCCGCCTTGGTCGTATCGGCCAGCCGTCGGGTCACCCCGCCGCTCGCCCGGGCCGGGCCGTACTCGATCCCCAGCCCGTCCGCGCCCATCACCACCAGCAGCCGCTCGGCCAACCCGCGCAGCGAAGTCTCGCTCCCGGACGCGATGTTGAACACCTCGCCGCTCGCATCGGCGCGCGCGGCAAGGAGGTTGGCGCGCGCGATGTCCTCGGTGTACACGAAGTCCATGGTCTGCAAGCCGTCGCCGAAGATCAACGGGGGTTCCCCCTTGCCGATCCGCTCCATCCAGCGGATCAACACCTCGGTGTACAGACCGTGCACGTCCATCCGCGGACCGTAGACGTTGAAGTAGCGCAGCGCGACGTAGTCCAGGCCGTACATCGCCCGGAAGCTGCGCAGCAGGCCCTCGTTGAACAGCTTGGCCGCGCCGTAGAGCGTGTCGTTGTCGTACGGGTGGTGCCGCTCGGTGGTCGGGAACTCCTCGGCGAGGCCGTAGACCGACGCGGAGGAGGAGGTGACCACCTTGCGCACGTCGGCGGCGACCGCCGCCTCCATGACGTCGTAGGTGCCGTCCACCAACACCTCCAGCGCGAGCCGGGGTTCCTCCACGCACTGGGTGATCCGGATCGCGGCGAGGTGGAACACCACGTCGGTGCCCGGCATCAGGCGGGCGAGCAGCGGGCGATCGCGGATGTCGCCCTCGACCAGGTCGACCCGCTCGTCGGCGAGCGCCCGGGCCAGGTTGCCCCGGTGCCCCCGGGTCAGGTTGTCCAGCACGACCACCTTCGCCGCGCCGGCGGCCAACAGGTGGTCCACGATGGTGGATCCGATGGTCCCGGCCCCCCCGGTGACCACACAGCGCGAACCGGCTATCTCGACACTCATCGGAGTTCTCCCAGCGCGACGGTGACGCCGCCCAGTTCCAGGCTGCGCGTGGCGGCCTCCAGCAGTTCCAGGACGCGCAGACCCGCGCGACCGTCGGTGAGCGCGGGCCGGGACGTACCGATCGCCTCGGCGAACTCGGCCATCACCGCGCGCAGCGCCTCCCGCTCGGGCAGCGCGGGCGAGACGACGTCGCCCACCCGGTAGGAGATCTGCTTCTCCCGCCGGGCCTCCGGGCTGAGCGCGGCGTCCTCGGCGAGATCGATGCCCTTGTCGTGCACCTGGAGGCGGGCGGTGGGATTGGTGTCGTCCCACACCAGGGTGCGCCGCGAACCGCCGATGATGGTGGTGCGCACCTTGGTCGGCGAGAGCCAGTTCACATGGATGTGCGCGATGGCGCCGGTGTTCAGCCGCACCACCAGGTAGGCCAGACAGGCCCGGCCGGTGCCCAGCGGGTCCGCGCCGTGCGCGGACACCGACACCGGTCGCACCCCGAGCGGCAGGATGAAGTCCAGGATCGACAGGTCGTGCGGCGCCAGATCCCACAGCACGTCCACATCCGGCTGGACCAGACCCAGGTTGATCCGCACCGAGTCGATGAAGCGGATGTCGCCCAGTTCGCCGCCGTGGATCAAGTCGCGGATGTGCCGGACCACCGGCATGTAACAGAACGTGTGGTCGCACATCAGCGTCAGACCGTTGCGCTCGGCCAGTTCGACCAGCTTGACCGCGTCCGCGTGATCGGATGTGATCGGCTTCTCGACCAGGACGTGCTTGCCCGCCTCCAGAGCCGCCGCGACCAGGTCGAAGTGGGTTCCGGCGGGCGTCGCGATCGCGACGGCCTGCACACGCGGGTCGGCCAGGACGTCCTGGTACGACGTGCTCACCCGGACCGTGCTGTACTCACCCAGGACCGCACGGGCCCGGACCTCGTCGAGGTCGCACAACCACTCCACCCGCAGGGCCGGTGTGGCCTGCGCGTTGCGCACCAGATTGGGCCCCCAATAGCCGGCCCCTATGACGGCGAGCCCGATGGCCCGCCCAGACCCGGAATTCGACATGACGGAACGTCAACTCCCCTGCTCCCCCCGGCCGCACGGGCCCAGCCGCCGCACGGCACCCCCACTCGAACGAAGCTAGCGCCCGATTCGCTCCGCCGGGGGTCAACCGGGAAATCCGCGGGTCGGACCGAACTGCGAAGATCCTTGCGGGAGTCCCGGTTGCACGGGTCACCGAGACGTTTGGCACGCTGTTACACGCACAGTCACCGATTGCGGCGCCGGCATGATCGAGATCTCGACACAGGCAGCGCCGACCGAAGCAGCACATGAACGAGAAGGGAACGCCACGTGGCCGCGGGTACTCCGACGACGACCCTGGCGAAGGAACGTACGGCGGAAGTGGATCCGGACCTGGAGCCGGCGGATTTCGAGCCGCGCGAGAGCGGCGGCCCGCGAGGGACCCGCGAGAGCATCCTCCCGGCCGTGGCGGCCGCGCTGTTCGTCGGCAAGCGCATCCGCACCCGGGCCGGCGCCAAGGGTGACACCGTGCCGACGGCGCATCCGCTGGTCCGGGACTTCCTGGCGGCGCTCCCGGTCGAGTCGCGCGAGCGCTGGCGGGGCCGCTGCCCCGAGGTCGAGCTGGTCTCCGAGCACCTCTTCGAGGCCGAGGCGGCGCGTACCAAGCGGGCGGCCCGGCGGCCGTTCACCGTGCAGGAGGCGCGGCGCTCGCTCAAGGGGGCCAAGTTGACCCTGCGGCGGATCCGCGAGGACGGCGACCCGCAGCACGACACGTATCAACCGCCGTGTCGGTCGTGCGCGGCGATGCTCGAGCACTTCGGCGTCGCCTCGACGGAAAGCGGCTGACGTGTCGCGGTTCTCCTCCGACGTGGTGCACGAACTCAAACGGGCCGGCTGGACCGTGGGCCGGCGCCGGCTGGCCCAGGCCGAGGCGTGGGCCCGGCAGATCAGCGACCACGAGTCACCCGACGGGCACCGGCACAGCGTGTTCCCGGCGGCGCTGGTGGCCTGGGCCGAGTTCGGCACGCTGCACTTCGCCATCGGCGGCGCGGGCAAGGACGTGCTGCGCCGGCCGTTCACCATCGACCCCACCCGGGGCCTGCACCTGCCGCGCACGCTCACCGACGTGGGCCGCGCGCTGGGCACCCCGTTGGCCCCCCTCGGCGACGAGGACGGCGGCAGCGGCTATCTGGCGATCGACCCGAGCGGTCGGGTGTTCGGCCTGGACCACACCGGCGAGTGGTTCATCGGCTCGTCGATGGACAGCGCGATCAGCGCACTGGTGCTGGGCCACGCCCCGGTGCGCATCCGCGACGACGGCCGCTGGTAGCCGGCCCGGACGCACGAGGGCGGGTCCCCGTGGGAGACCCGCCCTCGTGCACGTCGCGACCCGTCGGGTCAGGTATTGAACCGATTCTGCGCGCGCTCCAGGCCCTCGCGCACCAGTGCCTCGCACGCGTCGGCCGCCCGGTCCACCTCGAACGCGAGTTCCTTGCGCTCGGTCGCGGAGAAGTCCTTGAGCACGAACGCGGCCACGTCCATCCGCCCGGGCGGACGACCGATGCCGAACCGCACCCGCAGGTAGTCGGGTCCGAGCGACTTGGTGATCGACTTCAGACCGTTGTGCCCGTTGTCGCCGCCACCGCGCTTGAGCCGCAGCACGCCGAAGTCGACGTCCAACTCGTCGTGGACCGCGATGATGTTCGCGACCGGGATCTTGTAGAAGTCGCGCAGCGCGGTCACCGGACCGCCGGACAGGTTCATGAACGACATCGGCTTGGCCAGCACCACCCGGTGCGGACCGATCCTGGTCTCCACCACCTGCGCGCGCGACTTGTGCGCCTTGAACTTCGATCGATCCCGCTCGGCGAGCAGATCGACGACCATGAACCCGACGTTGTGGCGATTCCCGGTGTACTCGGGCCCGGGATTGCCGAGGCCCACGACCAACCACGGACTGTTCTCCGTGCCGGCGTGGGCCTGCGACTCACTCATGATGTTGTTGTCCCCGCGTTCGTCCTACGACAACGGACCGGATCAGGCCTCGTCGGCCGCCGCGGTCTCCTCGGCGGTCGGCTCAGGCGCCGACGGGGTGAGGATGTGCAGGATGACGGCCTCGGGGTCGCCCGCGAGCGCGGTGCCCTTGGGCAGCTTGATGTCCTTGGCGTGCACCGAGGCGCCCGGCTGAAGGCCGGTCACGTCGATCTCGATGGTGCCGGGGAGGGCGGTGGCGTCGGCCTCGACCGGGAGCGCCGGGACGACGGTCTCGAGCAGGCCGCCCGGGGCGATCTCGCCGACGGTGCTGACCGGAACCTCGACGGTGACCGTCTCGCCCTTTTGGACGATCAGCAGGTCGACGTGCTCGAGGTGCCGCTTGATCGGGTGGCGCTGGACGTCCTTGGGCAGGGCGAGCTGCGCCTTGCCGTCGATGTCCAGCGAGAACAGGACGTTGGGGGTCTTGAGCGCGAGCATGAGCTCGTGGCCCGGAAGCGCAAGGTGGAGCGGAGCGGAGCCGTGACCGTAGAGGACGGCCGGCACCTTACCCGCGCGACGGGCGCGACGGGCGGCACCCTTGCCGAACTCGGAACGCGGCTCGGCGACGATACGGACCTCGGACACGACGGGTACTCCTCGAACGACGCGGTGGCGGATGGCGGGGCGGGGTCCCCATGGTGCGGATCGACTGCGGACGATGATGGCCGGAGTCGGTTCGTAGGTGCCCGAGTGGCACCGGGTCCCCTGCAAAAGCCTTGGAGGAGTACACGACACACAACTACCGCGTCGATCACGGAGCAAGTAGCGCGCATCCCTCGCCGGGCAACCCCGTTAGCCTACCCGCTCTTCTCGGTCACCCCGAAATCGGGTCGCGGGGAGCGCCACTCGAACGAGTGATGGCGCGCGCCCCATTCGACGCAAGATACCTCGAAAAGCAGGTGGGCACACGTACGCCGCCCGGCCGAACGGCCGGGCGGCGTACGTGAGTCAAGGCTCGACGACCCGTTCGGGGGCGGCCGTCGACGGCGTGCTGGGTCAGCCGTGGCCCTCGAAGAGGCTGGTGACCGAACCGTCCTCGAAGACCTCGCGGATCGCCCGGCCGACCATCGGCGCGATCGACAGGACGGTCAGCTTGTCGAACTGACGCTCCTCCTCGATCGGCAGCGAGTTGGTCACGATGACCTCGCTGATCCGCGAGTTCTTCAGCCGGTCCACGGCGGGGCCGGAGAGCACCGCGTGGGTGGCGGCCACGATCACGTCGGCGGCGCCGTTCTCGTACAGCGCCTCGGCGGCGGCGCAGATCGTGCCACCGGTGTCGATCATGTCGTCGACCAGCACACACGTACGGCCGGCGACGTCACCGACCACCTCGTGCACGGTGACCTCGTTGGCGATGTTGGGGTCGCGACGCTTGTGGATGATCGCCAGCGGCGCGCCGAGGCGGTCCGTCCACTGGTCGGCCACCCGCACGCGGCCGGCGTCCGGGGAGACCACGGTGAGCCGCTCGCGGTCCACCCGCTTGCCGACGTGGTCGGCAAGCAGCGGCAGCGCGAACAGGTGGTCCACCGGACCGTCGAAGAAGCCCTGGATCTGCGAGGTGTGCAGGTCCACGGCCATCAGCCGGTCGGCGCCGGCGGTCTTGAACAGGTCCGCCATCAGTCGGGCCGAGATCGGCTCGCGACCGCGGTGCTTCTTGTCCTGTCGGGCGTAGCCGTAGAACGGCACGATGACCGTGATGCGCTTGGCGGAGGCCCGCTTGAGCGCGTCGATCATGATGAGCTGTTCCATGATCCACGTGTTGATCGGAGCCGTGTGGCTCTGGATCACGAACGCGTCGGCACCTCGTACGGAATCCTCGAAACGTACGTAGATCTCCCCGTTGGCGAACTCGAAGGCCTTGGTGGGAACGAGATCCGCACCGAGCTCCGAGGCCACCTCCTTCGCAAGTTCGGGGTGGGCCCTGCCCGTGAAGAGCATGAGCTTGCGCTCAGGCGTCACCTTGATCCCGCTCACAGCACCGTCTCCTTGCCATTCGCCTCGGCAGAACCGTCGTTCGGCCCGGCCGTTGTGTGCACGTCACCCGCGTCGCCCTGGCTCGACGCGAGCGCGCGTTCGGCGGCCTGCGCCGAGGCCGTACCCGCGCGTTTGCGTGCGACCCACCCGTCGATGTTGCGCTGGCGCCCCCGCGCCACCGCCATCACACCGGGCGGGACATCTTCTGTGATCACCGATCCGGCGGCCGTGTAGGCACCGTCGCCGATCTCGATCGGGGCGACCAGCATGGTGTCGCTGCCCACTCGCACGTGGTCCCCGACCACCGTGTGGTGTTTGTTCACTCCGTCGTAGTTCACGAAGATCGTGGCCGCACCGATGTTGGCACCCACTCCGATGGTCGCATCCCCGACGTAGGTCAGATGCGGCACCTTGGATCCCTCGCCCAGCACGGCGTTCTTCATCTCCACGAAACCGCCGGCCTTGGCCTTGCCCGCGAGCCGGGTGCCCGGTCGCAGGTAGGTGTACGGACCCACGGTCGCCTCGGGGCCGATCTCGGCGCCCTCGGTGGTGGCGTTGTACACGTGGGCCCGCTCGCCGACGACGGTGTCGCGCAGCGTGCAGTTGGGGCCCACCACGGCCTCGGCGGCGACGCTGGTGGCGCCGTGCAGCTGGGTGTTGGGGTGGATCACGGCGTCCGGCTCGAAGGTGACGTCCACGTCGACCCAGGTGGTCGCGGGGTCGATCACGGTCACGCCGGAGCGCATCGCGGCCTCGAGCAGGCGGTCGTTGAACACCCGCCGTGCCTCGGCGAGCTGCACCCGGTCGTTGACGCCCAGGATCTCCCGGTGGTCCACCGCGGCCGCGGCGCCCACCCGGTGTCCGGCCTCGCGCAGCACGTGCAGGGTGTCGGTGAGGTACTCCTCGCCCTGGCTGTTGTGCGGGGTGATCCGGCCGAGCGCCTCGCGCAGCAGCTTGCCGTCGAACGCGTACACGCCGGAGTTGATCTCGGCGATCGCGCGCTGGGCGGCGGAGGCGTCCTTGTGCTCGACGATCGCGGTGACGGCGCCGCGCCCGTCGGGCGTGTTCTCCCGGACGATCCGGCCGTAGCCCGCCGGATCCGGCACGACGGCGGAGAGCACGGTGACCGCGTTGCCCTCGCTCTCGTGCGTGTGGACCATCGCGGCCAGGCTGTCCGAGGTGAGCAGCGGGGTGTCCCCGCACGTGACCAGGACCACTCCGTCCGGCTCCCGGCCGGACTCGGCGAGCCCGTCCAAGGCGACGCGGACGGCGTGGCCGGTGCCGTTCTGCTGTTCCTGGACGACCACCCGGGCGGCCGGGTCCAGCTCGGACAGATAGCTCGCGACCTGGTCGCGACCGTGGCCGACGACGACGATCAGGTCTTCGGGATCCAGCCGTCGCGCGGCCTCGACCACGTGCCCGACCATGGCCCTACCGGCCAGGGCGTGCAACACCTTCGGGGTGGTCTTGGAGCGCATGCGGGTGCCCTCACCCGCAGCAAGTACGACGACGGCAGCCGGGCGGATGGGGCTCACAGAGCAAGGCTCCTCGGCATCGCTGGCGGGGGATGCCCGACGACTCCGGAGGCCGACTCCGGAGAAACGAAATGACGGCACGACGAAGCCGAGCCGAACAAACCGGGCCCTACGAGGATAGCGCCGTCGGGAGAAGGCTCCACGCGCCGCTGCGGTCGGCACTGCCGAAAGGCTCCGCTACCAGGATTTGAACCTGGACCATGGGGACCAAAACCCCGTGTGCTGCCGAGTTACACCATAGCGGAATGAATCGGGCATTCCGCTTGGCAGGCGGGCTCATCCCGTTTTCACGGCACCTACTATGCCGGCCCCTCGACGCTTCGTGCGCGAATAACCCCCCGCCGACCCCATCGAACCTCGCGGAAGCCGGCCGCGGGGCGGTCCCGAAAAGCCCGCCGGACGCATCGCGCATGCTCCCGACCGGGCCGGGAAGCCGTCCGACACAAGGGTTTTGACCAAGGTGCCCGGAAAAATCGGAGGCTGTGCGGACACCTCACTTTCCGCTCATGACCTGCCATACTGGCGGAACTTACGGCTCCGTAGGTTACGTCGCCGTAGCATCGCCTGTCCCCGACCTGAGGGAATCCCTATGACCCCTTCCCCCGGCACCAGCGTGCTCGAAGCCGAACGGAAGCCCGCCGACGACGCGGCCCCGCGCGGCACGCTCGGCGGTGAGCGCAAGCACGTCGCCGAACAGATCGCACTGGCGCTCTTCATCGGCATCCCGTTCCTCGCGTTGGTGGCAGCGGTGCCGGCGGCATGGGGTTGGGGGCTGTCCTGGCACGACGTGGTGATCGGCGTGGTGATGTACGCCATCACCGGCCACGGGATCACCATCGGGTTCCACCGCTACTTCACCCACGGGTCGTTCAAGGCCAAGCGCCCGGTCCGGATCGCGCTCGCGATCGCGGGCAACATGGCCGTGCAGGGTCCGTTGGTGCGGTGGGTCGCCGACCACCGCAAGCACCACAAGTTCTCCGACAAGGAGGGCGACCCGCACTCGCCGTGGCGCTACGGCACCAGCGTCGGCGCGCTGGCCAAGGGCCTGTGGTGGGCGCACATGGGGTGGCTGTTCGACGTCGAGCAGACCTCGCAGGAGAAGTACGCGCCCGACCTGCTCAAGGACCGCGACATGATTCGCGTCTCCCGCCAGTTCCCGCTCTGGGTCGCCGTGTCCCTGGCGGCTCCGGCGCTGGTCGGCGGCCTGTGGGCGTGGTCGTGGCAGGGCGCGGTGACCGCGTTCTTCTGGGCCGGGCTGGTCCGGGTCGGGCTGCTGCACCACGTGACCTGGTCGATCAACTCGATCTGCCACGCGGTCGGCGACCACCCGTTCAAATCGCGCGACCGCTCGGGCAACGTGTGGTGGCTGGCGATCCCCTCGATGGGCGAGTCCTGGCACAACCTGCACCACGCGGATCAGACCAGCGCACGGCACGGCGTACTGCGTGGCCAGCTCGACAGCAGCGCCCGGGCGATCCGCTGGATGGAGAAGCTCGGCTGGGTCTGGGACGTGCGTTGGCCGGACCGGGAACGGGTCGCGGCACGCCGCGCGGCATGATGGGGCAGTGACCGAGAGCAGCAGGCGGAGTGCACCGCGCGGCGGCGGTCGTGTGCGCATGACCGGGAAAGAGCGTCGGGAGCAGTTGATCGACATCGGTCGAACACTGTTCGCGGAGCGTGGCTACGACGCGACGAGTGTCGAGGAGATCGCCCACAAGGCGGGCGTCTCGAAGCCGGTGGTCTACGAACACTTCGGGGGCAAGGAAGGCCTGTACGCGGTCGTCGTGGACCGCGAGACCAGCGCATTGTTGGACATGGTGACGAGCGCGCTGACCGGCGGGCACCCCAGGGAACTGCTGGAACAGGCCGCCTTCGCGCTCCTCGACTACATCGACCAGAACACGGACGGCTTCCGGATCCTGGTCCGGGACTCGCCGGTGGCCCAGTCCACCGGCACGTTCGCGTCGCTGATCAGCGACATCGCCTCGCAGGTCGAGGACGTACTCGGCCTGGAGTTCAAGTCGCGCGGCTACGACCCGAAGCTCGCGCCCATGTACGCCCAGATGCTGGTCGGCATGGTCGCCCTGACCGGCCAGTGGTGGCTCGACGTCCGCCGGCCGAAGAAGGCCGACGTGGCCGCGCACCTGGTCAACCTGGCCTGGAACGGCCTCTCCGGCATCGAACCGAAGCCGAGACTGGTCGGCCGCCGCAGCTCGTGAGGACGATCTCGACGAACCCGTGAGGGGCCGGCCCATCGGGCCGGCCCCTCACGGCCGTCATCAGCCGGTCCGCTCCGAACCGCATGTCGACGCGAATCACGCATGGCCGGCGGCCGGGATCACGGTCGCCGGCCTACCCCGGTCGACCGGATTCGGACCATGGTTCCAATCCAGATAGTATCGCTGTCGATAGTATCTGCTGCGCTACTATTAGGCGGATCGACATCACCGCCCGGCCCGATGGGACTCCTGGTGCATCGCTTCATCGGCAGGAAACGCGAACTGCGCACGCTTCGCACCACGCTCCGGGAAGTCCACGAGGCCGTCGGCTCGGCACGGCCCGGCCAATGCGTGCTCATGCGTGGCAGGCGCCGGGTGGGCAAGTCCACCCTGGTCGAGGAGTTCCTCCGGCAGGCGGCGGTCCCCCATCTGTTCTTCACCGCGGGTGGCGGCTCGGCCGAGGACGAGCTGGCGGAGCTCCTCGACGCGATGAACCAATCCACCCTGCCGGATCACTCACTCTTCGCGGAGGAGGCTCCGAGCCAGTGGAACGCGGCCTTCCGCCTCCTGGCGGAGATCCTGCCCGATGACGCGCCGAGTGTCGTGGTGATCGACGAGGTGCCATACCTGATGGAACGGATCGAGGCCTTCGAGGGCATGCTCCAGCGCGCCTGGGACCGCTTGCTCTGCCGCAAGCCGGTCCTGTTGCTCTTGGTGGGGTCCGATCTGTCGATGATGCAGGCGCTCAACAGCTACGAGCGCCCGTTCCACCAGCGGGGACGCGAGATGGTCGTCGGCCCGCTGAACCCTGCCGACCTCGGCGAGATGCTGGACCTGGCACCCGCCGACGCGTTCGACGCCGCACTGATCACCGGCGGGCTGCCGTTGATCTGTCGTGAGTGGCGGCCGGGGGCTTCGATGTGGGAGTTCCTGGGGGCGGCGTTGGAGAATCCGATCTCCGCTCTCCTGGTCTCGGCCGAGCGCTCACTCGCCGCGGAGTTCCCACCGCAGGCAATGGGCCGGGAGGTGCTGCGCGCGATCGGCGCAGGCGAGCGCACCTTCACCAACATCGCGCGCGCCGCCGGCGGGCTCGCGCACAGCACCCTGAGCAGGGCGGCGGATCTGCTGGTCGACAAGCGGGTCGTGGCAACCGAACTGCCCCTCTCGTTGCGTCCCTCGAAGGAGCGCCGCTATCGCGTGGCGGATCCATACCTGCGTTTCTGGCTGGCCTTCCTCGACCCGCACATGCCGGAGATCGAGCGGATGCGCGGCGATCTCACGCTGGCTCGGATCAGGGGCGGGTGGACCAGTTGGCGAGGACGCGCCGTCGAGCCATTGATCCGAGGGGCCTTGGCCCGGATCCTGCCCGCCGGCGACCTGCCCGCCGCGCCCGCCATCGGCGGTTATTGGACCCGAAGCAACGACGTCGAGATCGACCTGGTGGGAGCCGACCGGCAGCCTGTGGCCAAGCGGTTGCTGTTCCTGGGGTCGATCAAGTGGCTTGAATCGTCCCCCTTCGACGCCCACGACCTGGCCTCGCTGCACAAACACCGAGCGGCGCTCACCGACGAGTCGATCCCCCTGGTCGGCGTCTCCCGAAGCGGTGTCGATTGCTCCGGGCTCCAGGCGACGTTCGGGCCCGCCGAACTACTGGGGGCTTGGCGGGCCGAGTGAATCGCGGAACCGTTCGGTCTCCGCGTGGCGGTGCTTTTGAACGGCGGCCCCGTAGGCGCCCACGCCCTGCCGTCCCGAGACGACCGCGTTCGTGGGACGGACGGCCGCGAATGCCTCGACTGCGCGACCGTCCCCACCCGAGCCCCGGGCTAGCCCAGCACCGCCCTCAGTTGGTCCAGGGACCACTCCAGGTCGTCCTTGGAGATGACCAGGGGCGGGGCGACGCGGATCGTCTGGCCGTGGGTGTCCTTGACCAGCACCCCCCGGGCCATCAGGGCCTCGGAGACCTCGTGTGCGGTGCCGAAGGCCGGGTCGATGTCGACGCCCGCCCACAGGCCGCGACCGCGCACGGCGACCACCGAGTGGCCGAGCAACGCGCCGAGTTCGCGGTGCAGATGGTCGCCGAGGTCGGCGGAGCGCTGCTGGAACTCGCCCGAGCGCAGGATCTCCAGCACCTCCAGGCCCACCGCGCAGGCCAGCGGATTCCCGCCGAAGGTCGACCCGTGCTCGCCCGGCGCGAAGACCCCGAGCACCGCGCGCGAGGACACCACGGCCGAGATCGGCACGATGCCGCCGCCGAGCGCCTTGCCCAGGACGTACATGTCCGGCACCACACCCTCGTGCTCGCACGCGAAGGTGCGGCCGGTGCGCCCGAGGCCGGACTGGATCTCGTCCGCGATGAACAGCACGTCGCGCTCCCGGGTGACCCGCCGCACCTCGGCCAGGTAGCCGGGCGGCGGGACCAGCACGCCCGCCTCGCCCTGGATCGGCTCGATCAGCACCGCCACCGTGTCCTCGGTGATCGCCGCGCGCAGCGCCTGCGCGTCGCCGTAGGGCACCACGTCGAAGCCCGGGGTGTACGGGCCGAAGTGCCGGCGTGCCTCCTCGTCCGTGGAGAAGCTCACGATCGTGGTGGTGCGGCCGTGGAAGTTGCCGGCCGCGACGACGATCCTGGCCTGCCCGTCCGGTACGCCCTTGACCTCGTAACCCCACTTGCGCGCGGTCTTGACCGCGGTCTCGACCGCCTCCGCGCCGGTGTTCATCACCAGCACCATCTCCATGCCGGCAAGCTGCGCGAGCTGCTCGCAGAACGGGGCGAACCGGTCGTTGTGAAACGCCCGGCTGGTGAGCGTGACCCGATCCAACTGCCGCTTGGCCGCGTCGATCAGCCGCGCGTTGCCGTGTCCGAAGTTGAGCGCGGAATACCCGGCCAGCATGTCCAGGTAGCGCCGCCCCTCGACATCGGTCATCCACGCACCGTGCGCCTCGGCGATCACGATCGGCAACGGGTGGTAGTTGTGCGCGCTGAAGTCCGCGGCCAGCTCGATCAGTCGAGTGCTCTCGGCCCCGGGGCCGACCGGGCGGCCGACACCGGCCTTGTTCTCGGAGGTGGGGACGGGCGAGTGCTGCGTGCTCATGACGTCCTTTCGCAACGGTGGAGATCGGTACGCGAAACGGTGGGGGCTCGATACGACGACGAAGAACGGTACGAAGACGAAGAAATCACGCAACGACCGCAAGATGTGGAAAACATGCCCGGGCAGGTACATACGGAATACCCCGCGAGCACGGGTGATCAACGGCCGGCGCGCAACTCCGGCACGCAACTGCGCACGCTCGCCCCATGGGCCGCGAATGCCGACATGTCCAGTTCGACCGTACGGAATCCCCGACCCGCGACCAGGCTGACCCGATGCCCCAGCGCGATCAGCGTCCCGCGCAACCGCTCCCACCGACCCATCGCGGTCGTGGTCCGCGCCGCGAACCCGGTCTCACCCGCGGGCACCCATGCGTCCGACGCGATCACCTCCGACGCGCCCACGAGCTCCCGCGACCCCCGAAGCGCCTCGGTGCCCGAGGGCGCCTCCGAGCCCCGAACCGCCCCCGCGCCCGTGCGTGCGTCCAAGAACACCGGCGGGCACATCACGCAGTGCCGCAGCTCCGCGGCGCGCGGCGCGACGAACCCTCGGCGGCGCTGCCGGGGCAGTCGGCTCCGCTCGACTCCGGATGCGCTCGGACCGCAGGACGGAACGGTCCGATCGACCGCAGCACGAGGTGAGGCGCACGCGATATCCCCTTCTCGCGGACGGCGGCGGCACACGTGGGCGCGGGATCTCCGCGACCCACGTCGATGTGCCGTGCCGTTGGTGTAGCCGTGCAGGACGGCAGGCCGGTGCTTGGCGGCAGGCCGAGAGCCGCACCGATCGTCACCGTGGATGTGCGGTCGACGACCCTCTGTATCGGCCCTGCACAGCCTAGGTCGCGCCCGAAGGGCGAGTAAAGGCGCCTGTGTTGTCCACCCCCGCACGATCGTTGCGTGTTTCCCGGGGCGCCCGTGCGCTTTGTTGTGCGCCCGGCGCGGGGGTCGCGTGGCTCCCCTGACCGGATCCGCCTCACGCGCCTGAGAGAATGACGTCATGGCATCGACGCGTCCCCGTGTTCTGTCCGGAATCCAGCCCACCGCGGATTCGTTCCACCTGGGCAACTACCTGGGTGCGATCCGCCAGTGGGTGCCGCTCCAGGACAGCCACGATGCCTTCTACTGCGTGGTCGACCTGCACGCGATCACGGTTCCGCAGGACCCGAAGGAGTTGCGCGAGCGCACCCGGGTCTCGGCCGCACAACTGCTCGCGGCCGGCCTCGACGCCGAGCGCTGCACGCTGTTCGTGCAGAGCCACGTGCCCGAGCACGCGCAGCTCGCCTGGATCATGAACTGCGTGACCGGCTTCGGCGAGGCCGCGCGGATGACCCAGTTCAAGGACAAGTCCGCGAAGCAGGGCAACGACCGCACCACGGTCGGCCTGTTCACCTACCCGGTGCTCCAGGTCGCGGACATCCTGCTCTACCAGGCGGACGCGGTCCCGGTCGGCGAGGACCAGCGCCAGCACCTGGAGCTGACCCGCGACGTCGCGCAGCGCTTCAACACGACCTTCGGGGAGACGTATGTCATCCCCAAGCCGTTCATCGTCAAGGAAACGGCCAAGATCGTCGACCTCCAGGACCCGACGATCAAGATGAGCAAGTCGGCCTCGGCGCCCAAGGGCATCGTCAATCTGCTCGACGACCCCAAGGTCAGCGCCAAGAAGATCCGCAGCGCGGTCACCGACACCGGCACCGAGGTGCGCTTCGACGAGACCGACAAGCCGGGCGTGTCCAACCTGCTCACCATCCACTCGGCGCTGTCCGGCACCGCGATCGCCGCGTTGGAGGAGCGATTCGCGGGCAGGGGCTACGGCGACCTGAAGAAGGAGGTGGCCGAGGTGCTCGTCGAGTTCGTGACGCCCTTCCAGGAGCGTGTGCGCACGTACCTGGACGACCCGGGCGAGTTGGACGTGCTGCTCGCGCGAGGTGCGGAGAAGGCCCGCGCGGTGGCGTCCGAGACGCTGGCCAAAACCTACGACCGTGTCGGCTTCCTGCCTCCGGTGACCGGCCGGATGGGAGTCTGAGGCGCAACACATGGCGAAGCGCACCATCGGGGTATCGATCGCGATCCCCGAGCCCTACGGCAGTGAGCTCCAGGCTCGCCGCGCCGGGTTCGGAGATCCGCTGGCGAACGCCATCCCGACCCACGTGACCCTCCTGCCGCCCACCGAGGTGGCCGACGCGGCGATGGCCGAGGTCGAGGAACATCTACGCGCGGTCGCCGCCGGCGAGGCCCCGTTCGACATACACCTGCGCAGCACCGGTACGTTCCGACCCACCTCGCCGGTGGTGTTCGTGCAGGTCGCGCGCGGCATCCCGGAGTGCGAGCGGATCGAGGCGGCGGTGCGGTCCGGGCCGCTGGAACGCGAGTTGCACTTCCCGTACCACCCGCACGTGACCGTCGCGCACCACCTGCCGGACCATATGCTCGACCTGGCCTTCGCGGAACTCGTCGACTACGACGCGGTCTTCCCGATCTGGGGCTTCAGCCTGTACGAGCACGGCGCCGACGGGGTGTGGCGCCCGCAACGTGACTTCGCGTTCGGCCAATCGTTGCCAGGACCCCTGCCCGTGTGACGCCGTCTCGGCCACGCGGGACGTCACAGAGTGGAGTCGCGTGTGGGCCGGGCGTCGGTTGGGCAGCAGTCAGCCGTGGCGATCAAGGAACGACTCGGCCGGATCCCGGTCATCGGCCCCACCTGGCGGGCGTATTCGCGTTATGGCGATCGGCAGGGCAATCGGCTGGCCGCGGCGGTGACCTACTACGGGTTCCTGTCGCTGTTCCCGCTGATCACGCTGGCGGCGGCGGTGGTGGCCGCCGCGCTCGACCCGTCCCAGGTCCAGCGCATGCAGAACAAGATCTCCGAGCAGATCCCCGGCATCGCGGACAAGCTCGACCTGGACGCACTGGTGCGCAACGCCGGCGCGGTCGGGGCGATCGGCGGCGCGGTGCTGCTCGTGTCGGGGACCGGGTGGGTGGACGCGACCCGCTCGTCCATCCGGGCGCTCTGGGACATGGACGAGGAACCCGGCAACGCGGTCGTGCGCAAGATCGCCGACGTGGGTGTGCTGATCGGTTTGGGGCTGGCACTCGCGCTGTCGGTGGGCGCGTCCACGTTCGCGACCATCGTGATCCGGGAGGTCTCCGACTCGATCGGGCTCGAACACCAGCCGGTCGGCCGGATCCTGCTCCAGATCGCCGCGTTCGCGGTCGCGGTCGGCGCGAGTGTGGTGCTGTTCGTGTACCTGCTGGTCGGCATGCCCCGGCTGACCATGGGCCGGTCGGTCGCGCTCAAGGGCGCGCTGATCGGCGCGATCGGCTTCGAACTGTTGAAGCTGCTGGTGTCCTCGTACATCGCGGGCGTCGCGGGCAAGAGCGCGTACGGAGCGTTCGGGGTGCCGGTCGCGCTGCTCCTGTGGATCTACTTCGTGACCCGGCTGCTGCTGTTCTGCGCGGCGTGGACGGCCAACGCGCAAGAGGCCGCGGAGGTCGAGGAGAACGCCGAGGCCGCCGCCGAGAAGGCCGCGGCCGAACCGCCGTTGGAACTGACCCGCTACGGCGGGAAGCACGCGCACCCGGCCCGCACCTACGGGCTCGCGATCGCCGGCACCGCCGCACTCGGCATCCTGCTGGAGCGCTTCACCCGAAAGCGCCCCTGAACCCACCGCCCGGCCCGGCCGACGCTCGGGGCCACCCGTCCCGGGCCGAGCACCATCAGCCGGGCCGGCGTTCGAGGCCGATCCGAGCCCACCGACACCTACGGCAAATTCTCGAACCGAACGCCCGAATCCCCCTCGCGCCGCCGAAGGGCGAACAACACGCCGCCGCCCAGCACGAGGGCCGCCGGCACCCCTATGCCCGCCCACAGCCCCCAGGCGAATCCGCCGTCGTCCGACGAGGACGCCGCCTGCGTGGTCTTGGCATCGCCCGCCTTGGCATCGGTCGGCTTCGAGCCCTTGTCCTTCTTGTCACCCTTGTCGCCCGGACTCGACAACGGGTCGACCAGCGCGCCGATCGGCTTCGCCTGGGCCAGCGCGGCGAAGCCCCAGTCGAGCAACTTGCCGGTGTCCTCGTAGGTCTTGCCCTTGCCCTCGACGTGCATGAGGCTCACCAGCAGGGTTTTCCCACCGCGCTGCGCACCGCCGACGAACGTGTTGCCGGCGTTGGTGGTGTAGCCGTTCTTGACGCCGATCATGCCGGGATACTGGCCGAGCATCGTATTGGTGTTCTGGATCTGGAACTTGGCCCCCGCCACGCCCGGGAAGTCGGCGACCCTGGTGCTCGCGTAGGAGCGGAAGTCGTTGTTCTTGAGCCCCTCGCGGGCGAACAGCGCGAGGTCGTACGCGCTGGAGACCTGCCCGGGTGCGTCGTAGCCGTCCGGCGAGACCACATTGGTGTCGCCCGCCTGGAGTTGCTTGGCCCGCTCGTTCATCTGCTGCACCGTCGCGGGCACGCCGCCGTTCATCGCGCACAACACGCGCACCGCGTCGTTGCCCGAACGCAGGAACACGCCGCGCCACAGGTCCTCGACCTTGTAGGTCTCGTTCTCCTTTATCCCGACCAGGCTGCTGCCCTCGCCGAGGTTGCGCAGGTCGGCGGGCGTCACCTGGTAGGTGGTGTTGCGGTCGATCTTGGGCAACACGGTGTCGGCGAACAACATCTTGAGCGTGCTGGCCGGCGGCAGTTTCCAGTGCGGGTTCTTCGCCGCCAGGATCTTGCCGCTGTCCGCGTCCGCGACCACCCACGCCCAGCCCTCGACGGCGGGCAACGGGGGTGCGCCCGGCGGCAGGTCGCTCTGTACGCCCGGCTGGGCCAGCCTCGGGCCGCCGAGATCGGACATCGGTGACGGCGGTTGTGGTTCCGGGGTGGGCCCGGCGGCCCGAGCGACCGGGACAAGACCCAACGTGAAAACGAGCGCGGCAGCGCAGAACACGGCCGGCTTCCGAGAAGCCCGGAACCAATCAGACATGTGATGAGCGTACTGGCGGCCCCCGGCTGCGGTCCGTCGACCGCGCCGCCGCATACTGAACCGGGACAAATTTGCTGAGGTTTTGACCGAGGAACGGGTGCTTCACGTTGAGGATCGGCCGAGGTGTTTCCACCTGTCTGGTGTTGTTCGGGATCTGGAGTTGGATCCTGTGGCCGAACTTCCTCAAGAACATCTGGGCGGACGACCGGTCCTGGAACGACGGCGCGACCGCGTTCTTCCTGATCCACCTGGCCCTGACGATCGTCTCGTTCGTGGCGGGCAACGCGATCGGCTGGCTCGGTATCAAGGGCCTGCGCGCGGCGCGGAGCCCGCAGCCGTGACCGACGACCCCACGGGCTGCCCGGCGCACGCGGTGCCGGCCGGACCCGAGTTGTTCTCCCGGGAGTTCATCGCCGACCCGTACCCGGCGTACGCGCACCTGCGCGAGTACGCGCCCGTGCATCGCACCACGCTGCCCAGCGGGGTCGAGGCCTGGTTGGTCACCCGGTACGCGGACGCCAAGCAGGCCCTCGCCGACCAGCGCCTGAGCAAGGACCCCCGACACTCGGAGGCGGCCTGGAAGCAGGGCAAGGTCGGGGTGCCCGGCGAACAGCGCTCGGGCGTCGGCGCGCACCTGCTCAACCTCGACCCGCCGGACCACACCCGGCTGCGCCGACTGGTGTCCAAGGCGTTCACGCCGCGTCGGGCCGAGGATTTCCGGCCTCGGATCCAGGCCCTGACGGACCGGCTGCTCGACGACTTCGCCCGGACCGGCGAGGCAGACCTGATCCACGACTTCGCGTTCCCGCTGCCGATCTACGCGATCTGCGACCTGCTCGGAGTGCCCGAGGAGGACCAGGCGGACTTCCGGACCTGGGCCGGGATGATGATCCGGCACGGCTCCGGGCCGCGCGGCGGGGTGGCCCGGGCGGTACGGCACATGCGTACCTACCTCGCCGAGTTGATCCATCGCAAGCGCGCGACGCTCACCGACGCGGACGACGACCTGATCTCGGGGTTGATCCGGGCGAGCGACCACGGCGAACACCTGACCGAGGACGAGGCCGCCGCGATGGCCTTCATCCTGCTCTTCGCCGGCTTCGAAACCACGGTCAACCTGATCGGCAACGGCCTGCTGACGCTGCTCACGCATGACGCCGAGCGACTCGCGGTACGGGCCGACCCCACGCTGCTCGCGCCCACCGTCGAGGAACTGCTGCGCTACGACGGGCCGGTCGAGGTGGCCACGTGGCGCTTCAGCACCACCGAGGTGGAGATCGGCGGGACGCTGATCCCGGCGGGTGAACCGGTGCTCGTCGTACTCGCGGCGGCCGACCGGGACCCGCGCCGGTTCGCCGAGCCCGATCTGCTCGATCCGGCACGCGCGGACAACC
Source organism: Embleya sp. NPDC025285 (assembly GCF_055558835.1). Lineage (NCBI taxonomy): Bacteria > Bacillati > Actinomycetota > Actinomycetes > Kitasatosporales > Streptomycetaceae > Embleya > Embleya sp. NPDC025285. The sequence goes on along the minus strand of NZ_JBVHLU010000029.1, from coordinate 37,695 downwards.
AGCACCTCGCGTTCGGGCACGGCATCCACTACTGCATCGGCGCGCCACTGGCCCGGCTCGAAGGCCGGATCGCGATCGGCACGTTGCTGGATCGGCTGCCGGACGTGCGACTCGCGCTGCCGAAGGACGAACTGCGGTGGCGGGGTGGGCTGATCATGCGCGGGTTGCAGCGGCTGCCGGTGACGTTCACGCCGCAGGCGTAGTCGGACAGGCATGCGAAGACGTAGTCGCCATCGCCTCCGCCGCGGGTATGGACGACGTCGACGGCCGGCCGGTGGATCGTCATCCACCGGCCCGCCGTCGTGCGTGATCCCGGCTGCCTTTCTCCCCGAATCGCCCCCTGCGTGCGCTTCCCCGCCCGGTTTCCCTCCCACTTTTCCGCCCCGGTCGTCCCCGCCCCGGTTCCCCGCCCCATTTCCCCTGTGTCCCCCGCGTTCGCGCTGTGCCCTGCACCCCCCACGCCCCCCGGCGTGTCACTCCTCGACAACCGCGTTCCGACCCACTCCGGCGTTACTTCCCCAAGACGCCTTCACGGATCGGGTGCGGAGTCGCTCCCCCTGACGTAACCCCTCCCGGCTCCTCCGACCCCCGAGCCCGAACCCCCCGGCCCGAACCCCGAGTCCGATCCCCGAGCCGACCCCCCGGCCCGAGCCCCGGTCGACCGGGGCTAGTCGTGCCCGGTCAGTGCGGCGAGTTCGGCGGGAGTGGGTCGGTCGGTCCGGTCGTACGCCGAACGCCGCTCGCGACGCGTTCCGCCGACCGGGCGAATGATGGACGTCATGCCCTGCTCCTGTTCCCCGAGGCGGACCCTTGCGGTCCGCTTCCCAACAGGGACTTGTCTACAGGGAGCCGTTCCCGACACACAACGGGTCCTTGACACATTTGATCACTAAGAGTGAATCAAGGCTACGAAATGGTCAAAGAGGTTTGTTTCAGGCGTGGTTGTCGAACGGCGCGACAAGGGAACGCAAAAGCCCGGCCAGGACCGCCTGTTGCTCGATCGTCAGGCCGGCCAGGATGGCCCGCTCCTGGTCGAGCAGCTCGGCCATCGCCGCGTCGACGCGATCGCGGCCGTCGTCGGTCAGCCGGACCAGCACGCCGCGCCGATCGTCGGGATCGGGCAGCCGCAACACCAGCCCCTTGGCGGCGAGGCGGTCGATGCGATTGGTCATCGTCCCGGAGGTCACCAGGGTCTGGGTGAGCAATTGGCCGGGCGAGAGCTGATACGGCGCACCGTCGCGACGCAGCGCGGAGAGCACGTCGAACTCCCACGGTTCGAGGTCGCGCGCGGAGAACGCGGTACGCCGGGCGCGGTCCAGGTGGCGCGCCAGTCGGGTGACCCGGCTCAGTACTTCGAGGGGTTCGACGTCGAGGTCCGGGCGCTCCCGCTTCCACGCCGCGACAAGCCGATCGACCTCGTCTTTCATGAACTCATTCTAGCGAGTCGTTCGACGCCAAGCCTCTTGATATCGAGATAAGACTGAGCAATATCCGACACTTTTCTCCCGGAAGCGAGCGGCTTCGGGCGCGCCGGAAATGCCTGGTCCGGCTCGGGACCGGCTGACAGGCTGAGCGTATGGACCGTACCCGACGCGTCGCCGACGCGGCACGTGCACTGCATGGCCTGGCTCTGGGCGACGCCTTCGGCGAACAGTGGTTCGTCCTCAGGCGCAGGCACCCCGACCCGACCGAACGTCAGGCGCGCCGGATCGCGCCGGATGCCGCGTTCTGGCAGTGGACGGACGACACCGCGATGGCGCTGTCCGTGCTGCGCATCCTGCACCTGTGCGACGACGTGGATCAGGACGCGCTGGCCGCGCACTTCGCCGCGTCGTACGAGGCCGACCCGCATCGCGGCTACGGCGCCTCGATGCACGGCGTGCTGCGCGCGATCCGCGAGGGTGAACCGTGGCGCGAGGTGACGCGCCGTCAATTCGAGGGCCAGGGCTCGTGGGGCAACGGCACCGCGATGCGGGTCGCGCCGTTGGGCGCCTGGCACGCGGACGCGGGACTCGCCCACGTCGCGGCCGAGGCCGAGCGCTCGGCCGCGACCACGCACGCCCACCCGGAGGCGGCGGCGGGCGCGATCGCGGTGGCGATCGCGGCGGCGCTGGCGACCCGGGGGCGGGACGAACCGGCCCCGGATCCGGTCGAGTTCCTGACCGAGGTGGCCGGGCACACGCCGGAGGGCGACGTGGCCTCGGGGATTCGGACCGCGTCCCGATTGCCGGCCACGTCCTCGGTCCCGCACGCGGTGAGCGTGCTGGGCAACGGCTCCCGGATGAGCGCGCCCGACACGGTCCCGTTCGCGCTGTGGACGGCGGCACGCCGGCTCGACGCGCTCGAGGACGCCCTGTGGGACACCGCACGGGGCATGGGCGACGTGGACACCACGTGCGCGATCACGGCCGGCGTGGTCGCGTCGCGCACGGGCCTGCGCGGCATCCCCGACAGCTGGCTCGCCGCCCGCGAACCGCTCCCGACCTGGGTCGACACCGGCGGCGTACTGCCACGGAACCGCTACCGCCCCGGGCCGCTCCCGGTCGCGGCGCCGGCCGAACCGTTCGGAGCCGGGCAGCAACCCGGTCGAATCGGGCGGCACGAGCAAACCCGCCCGTAACCTCGCCGTTCGGGGTCACGATGGAGGCGTGCGACCGGACGGCCTGGACAAGCAGATCGTGGCTCACCACGTCCGCGACGCCCGGGCGAGCTTCGCCGGGATCGGGGCCGAGGTCGGCCTCTGGGCGCCCGCGGTCGAGCGGCGGGTGGACCGACTGCGCGAGGCCGGCGTGATCCGCGGCTTCCACGCCGGGTGGATCCGCACGCGTTGGGCCGGACCACCGAGGCGCTCGTGCGGATCTCCTGCGCGCCGCGCACCTCTCCCGCGCAGTTGCTCGCCTGTCTGCGCCGGCATCCCGAGGTGATCGGCGCGGACAGCGTGGCCGGCGACATGGACGCGGTGTCGCGGACCACCGCGACCGACGTACGGCACCCGGAGGAGGTGTCGGACCGGCTCCGGGACGAACCCCTGGTGCTCGACACCCGCAGCACGATCGTGCTCGGCAGGCTCCCGGAACACACCAAGGGCGGGCCGCTCGGCCCGCCCTTGGTCACCACCGACCAGGCCCCGTCCGAAATCGGCGAACGGCTCCCGGCCCGGATTCGGCTCGGGTTCAGATCAGGCCCAGCTCGCGCACCGCGTCGCGCTCCTCGGCCAGCTCCCGCACCGAGGCGTCGATCCGGCCGCGGGAGAACTCGTTGATGTCCAGGCCCTGGACGATCTCCCACTTGCCGTCCTTGCAGACCACCGGGAAGGACGAGATGAGGCCCTCGGGCACGTCGTAGGAACCGTCCGAGACGACACCCATCGAGGTCCAGTCGCCGTCGGCGGTGCCGTTGACCCAGGTGTGCACGTGGTCGATCGCCGCGTTCGCCGCGGACGCCGCCGAGGACGCGCCGCGCGCCTCGATGATCGCCGCGCCGCGCTTGGCGACGGTCGGGATGAAGGTGTCCGCGAGCCAGGTCTGGTCGTCGACCACCTCGGCGGCGTTCTTGCCCGCGATCTGCGCGTGGAAGACGTCCGGGTACTGGGTGGCCGAGTGGTTGCCCCAGATGGTCAGCTTCGCGATGTCGGTGACCGCGACGCCGGTCTTCTTCGCGAGCTGGGTCAGCGCGCGGTTGTGGTCCAGGCGGGTCATCGCGGTGAAGCGCTCGGCCGGTACGTCCGGCGCGTGCTGCTGCGCGATCAGCGCGTTGGTGTTGGCCGGGTTGCCGACCACGAGCACCTTGATGTCGGACGCGGCACCGGCGTTGATCGCCTCGCCCTGCGGCTTGAAGATGCCGCCGTTGGCGGCCAGCAGGTCGCCGCGCTCCATGCCCGCGGTGCGCGGGCGGGCACCGACGAGCAGGGCCACGTTCGCACCCGCGAAGCCGTCGGTCGGGTTGTCGAAGATGTCGATCCCGGCAAGCAGCGGGAACGCACAGTCGTCGAGCTCCATCGCGGTGCCCTCGGCGGCCTTGACCGCCTGCGGAATCTCCAGAAGGCGCAGGCGCACCGGGGTTTCGGGACCGAGCAGGTGACCGGAGGCGATGCGGAACAGCAACGCGTAGCCGATCTGACCGGCCGCGCCCGTGACGGTGACGTTGACGGGGGTACGGGACATTGCGCGCGGGTCTCCTCTGCTGCGGCGGGATCCGACGCCGATGGCAGTCCGCCGGTAGCTCGGCATCGAGATACTTTTCGCCGCCACATTACTCCCGCCCCGGGGCGGCTCGGCCAACCCCGGGTGTGAGGTTCGCCCCGAAGCCTATTGCACCGCCCGGTTTTCGTTTCCGCGGAGCCGGCGGATAGGTTCGTGACTCCGCGCAGCCGCCCACACCCGGAGGGTGACCACATGCACCTGTCGGACCTCCCCGAGACGACCTGTGTGCCCACCCCCGGCCGACTCGAGCCGCCGGTGCGGCCCGCCGCGCTCGAGACGATCGACGCGGTCGTGCTCGGCTGGGTCGACAACGCCGGCATCACCCGGGTCAAGGCGATCCCGTACTCGCGCCTGGACGCGGTCGCCACGCACGGTGTGGGCTTCTCCCCCGTGTTCGACGTCTTCCTCGCCGACGACTCGATCACCGCCGGCTCGCTGGTCGGCGGCCCGGCCGGCGATCTGCGGCTGATCCCCGACCTGGCGGCGCTGCGCCCGCTGGCCGCGCAGCCGGGCTGGGCCTGGGCGCCGGGTGACCGGTACACCCAGGACGGCGTGCCCTACCCGGGCTGCCAACGTGCCTTCGCCCGGCGGATGACCGCGCGTGCCGGGCTGCGCGGGTTGTCGCTGCGGATGGGCTTCGAGGTCGAGTGGATCACCGGCACCGAGGCCCCGGACGGCTCCTTCGTCCCCGCGTTCCACAAGGCCGCGTACGGGATGACCCGGATGGTTCGGGTATCCGATCAACTGCGCGAGCTGATCCGCGCGCTCGCCGCCCAGGACGTGAGCGTGTTGCAGGTGCATCCGGAGTACGCGGCGGGCCAGTTGGAGGTCTCCGTCGCTCCGGAGGACCCGGTCGGCGCGGCGGACACCACGGTGCTGGTGCGCGAGACGATCCGCGCGGTCGCCGCCCGGCACGGACACGCGGTCTCCTTCGCGCCGTGCGTGCTGCCCGGCGAGGTCGGCAACGGCGCGCACCTGCACTTCTCGCCGTGGCGCGACGGGGTGAACCTGTGCCACGGCGGCGAGGGACCACGGGGGCTGACCCGCGAGGGCGAGGCGTTCCTGGCCGGGGTGCTGCGCGAGTTGCCCGCGCTGCTGGCGATCGGCGCCCCGGGCGCGGCCGGCCACCTGCGTCTGGTCCCGGACCGCTGGGCGGGCGCGTACCGCTGCTGGGGCCTGGAGAACCGGGAGGCGGCGCTGCGGCTGATCACCGGGATGGCGGGCGAACGGCAACACGCCGCGAACGCCGAACTCAAGTGCTTCGACGCGACGGCCAATCCCTACCTGGTGGTGGGTACGGTGATCGCGGCCGGACTGGCCGGCATCGAGGACGAGCTGCGGCTGCCGGTGGAGGTGGCGGGCAACCCGTCGGCCGTCGCCGGCGTGCCCCGTCTGCCGGAGTCGCCGGCCGCCGCGCTGGCGGCGCTGGAGGCGAGCGCGGTACTGCGCGAGGCGCTCGGCGAGACCCTGTTCGACGCGATCACGGCGGTCCGCCGCGCCGAGATCGCCCGCTCGGCCGGGATGACCCCGAGCGAGATCGCGGCCGACGCACGCCTGCTGTACTGACCGCCCCGCCGCCCACCGGCACATCCGGGAGCCGACCCCTCGACGCGCCGCCGGACGCCGACGGTGCCCGGGACGCGTCCCCGATCCCCCGTCGGGCGACCGAGGACGCCGAGGGCATCGAGGACACCCCTAGGAGCCGGTGCGCTTGGGCACCCACGGCAGGTCGACGAGCGGATCGGGGATGCTCAGCCCGAGCAGCAGCACCGCGACGCCGAAGAACAGCAGCACGCCCACGTCCGTGAACCGGCTGCGGACCGCGAGCACGCCCACGTCGGAGACGAACAGCCGCAGTATCGCCGCGATCAGGAAGGTGCCGGCGATCAGGATCGCGGCGATCCGGAAGCCGTTCAGCGCGGCGGTCAGCAGCGCGGCGAGCAGGCAGCCGAAGACCACCATCGCGGGCCACTCCCGCAACGGCCCCGGTCCGGCCGGCGAGGCACCGCCCTCCGGCGGGTAGGTACCCGGCTCCTTCCTCCTGCCGTCCTTGCGTCGCCCCCGAGCGGTTGCCACAGGTCCCACCTCTCTCATCTCGCCGGCAGCGGATCCGCGCCGGACCCGGGTGCGACGGGCGCGCGCCGCGGGCCCGTGCCCGCGCGGCCCCCGCCCCGGGTCCGGCACGGTCCGATCACAGGCTGGTGACCTGCCGCTCGGCGGCCTCGATGACGTTGGTGAGCAACATCGCGCGGGTCATCGGACCCACCCCGCCGGGCATCGGGGCGACCCAAGCGGCCTTCTCGTACGCCTCCGGGTGCACGTCGCCGACCAGGCCCTGCTCGGTACGGGTGATGCCCACGTCGAGCAGCACCGCGCCGGGCTTGACCATGTCGCCGCTGATCAGTCCGGGCACCCCTGCCGCGGCGATGACGATGTCCGCCTGGAGCACGTGGAACGGCAGTTCCTTGGTGCCCGTGTGGCACAGGGTCACCGTGGCGTTCTCGGTGCGGCGGGTGAGCAGCAGGCCGATCGGGCGGCCGACGGTGACGCCTCGGCCGATCACGCACACCTCGGCGCCGTTGATCTGGATGTCGTGCCGGCGGAGCAGTTCGACGATGCCGCGCGGGGTGCACGGCAGCGGCGCCTCCTGACCCAGCACCAGCCGGCCCAGGTTCATCGGGTGCAGGCCGTCGGCGTCCTTGTCCGGGTCCATCAGCTCCAGGACCCGGTTGGCGTCCAGGTGCTTGGGCAGCGGGAGCTGGACGATGTAGCCGGTACAGGCCGGGTCCGCGTTGAGCTCGCGCACCACGTCCTCGACCTGTTCCTGCGTCGCGTCCGCGGGCAGGTTGCGCTGGATGCTCGCGATGCCCACCTGGGCACAGTCGCGGTGCTTGCCGCGCACGTACGAGTGGCTGCCGGGGTCGTCGCCCACGAGCACGGTGCCCAGACCCGGCGTGATGCCTCGGGCCTTCAGGGCCTCGGCCCGTACGGCCAGTTCGGCTTTGATGGCGGTGGCGGTGGCCTTGCCGTCGAGGATCTGCGCCTTCAAGTTCTGTCTCCTGGTCCACGGTTCCGGGCCGGTCGTTGAGATTGTCCCGTATCCGAGCCGGCCGCGCGGCGGGCCCCGTGCAGAAGGCGTGCCGGCGGGGCCAGGATGCGCTGCTGGACGAACTCGGGCAGTTGCCACGTCGGCACCGGCTCGTTCGCCCGGGCGATCGCCTGGGCCAGCCGCTTGAGGTGTTGGCGCGGCACCGGATGCCCCCACAGGTCCGGCAGTTCGGGCGGCGTCGGGGGACGGCGCTCCTCGGCGGCCGACGCCAGTTCGTTGAGATAGGCGTCCAGGCGGGCCAGGTCGTCCTCGGGAATGGGTTCGGGCGGTGTGCTGCGATAGGTCTCGGGCGCGGTCATCAGCCGGTAGCCGAGCCGCTGGGCAGTCACGATCGCGGGCCACAGCCGTTCGGCGTCCAGTCGGCGGCCGGTGAACTCGCCCAGTGCCGCCTCGTACACGCTCCACAGGTCGAGCAGTTCGCGGCGGGCCGCCCGGCGGGTGCTGCCCCACGCGCGATCGTCCACGATCTGCCCGGTGACCGTGGCCCGCAGCAGCAGCCCCTCGGCGCGGATGGTCCGGCCCAGTTGGCGCGGCAGTCGGGTCGCGGACGCGCGCGGCCACAACACCAGGCTCGCGGTCAGACCGACGGCCAGGCCCAGCACGGTGTCGATCAGGCGCGTGGCGGCCAGATCGCCCACGTGCGCGCCGGGTTGGCCGGCGGCGGCCAGGAAGAGGCCGACGGGGGTCACGCACGCGGCGGCCACGGCGAGGTTGCGGGCGATCACCGTCTGCGTCGCGCCGAACAGCAGCGCGACCGCGATCACCACCAGCCACTGGTTGGGCATCAGGTCGTGGAAGAACAGCGCGATCACCGCCACGCCCACCAGCGTGCCGATCGCCCGTTGCAAGACACGGCCGAAGTCGAGCACGACATTGCCGCCCTGGAGCGCGGCACCGGCCGCGATGGCCACCCACACCGGGTGCACCACCGGCAACAGCGCGGCGGCCAGCGTCGCCGAACCGACCCCGAGCCCGGTGCGCAGCGCGGTCGGCGGGACCAGCGACGCGCGGTCGAACGCGGCGCGCATGCGCTCGCCGGCGGTGGGCCGCCGACCGGGGATGATCTCGCCCTCCTTGACCGCCGGTCGGCCGGCCGCCTCGGCGGCGGCCTTGAGCACCGTGCGCAGGAGGCGTTCGGCGGCGGTCTCGGTGTCGGCGAGCACCGCGGGCATGACCGGGACCAGTTTGGGCCGGCCGACCGCGCCGGCCAGCGCGCGCACGGTGTCCGGGATCTCCGGCGGCAGCGGCCGGGTGCGCTCGACGGCGAGCAGTTGCGCGGCCTGGAACAGGTCGAGCGCCCGCCGACACAACACCCGCAGCCGACGTGCCTCGCCGGTACGCCGGTTGCGCTTGGTGTCCGCGCGCAACACGGTCACCCACGCGCTGTGCACCGTCTCGGACGCGCGGTGTCGGGCGGCGTCGCTGGGCTGGTCGCCGATCGCGGCGAAGAAGTCGGCGAGCGCCTCGAAACAGGCCGCGAGCGCCATGTGCTCGGGGTGGCGCGGGCGCACCAGCCAGCCGGACATCGACACCAGCCACGCGCCGGCCGCGCCCGCGAGCACCAGCGCGGCCCGTTCGGGGACCATGTCGGGTTGGTGCGGCAAAAACGCGCCCATCGCGCAGACCAGGGTGAACATGTAGCCGCCCGGGCGTTCCACCTGCAACGCGCCGCACAGGAAGGTGGCGACGGTGGCGACCAGGGTGATCACCGGGACGTACAAGAACGCGGTGCCGGCCGCGAGCGAGCCCAGGGTCAGCGACAGGGCCAGCCCCAGACCCACCAGCGCGAGGGTGATCGCCCGGCGCGCGTACGGCTCCTTGGCCGCGTACAGGACGGTGTAGCCGCCGAGCGCGGCGAAGGTGGCGTAGCCCAGGCCCAGGGTCGCGGTGACGATCGCGAACGGGATGCCCACGCCGAGTGCGGCGCGTGCCCCGGACGCCCAGGTGAAGCCCTTGCCGGTGAGTGTGACCAGCGGCTTGATCTGGTTCTGCGGACCCAGCTCGGGCGGGTGCACCGCCGGGAACGGCGGCAGCGTCGGCGGATCGGACGAGGTCCCCGAGGGCCCCGGCGGCAACGCGAGTGGTGCGCGTTTCGGCTGGGGTCCGGGTGTCGCCTGATCCTGCATCCTCCTATGCAACGCACCTTTCGCACGGAATGCCAAGTCCCCCACCATGACCCCGGTCACGGCAGCCGCCGCAGACCTTCCGCGCGCCAACCGTCGAGGTGTAGGGTGCCGCCTCCAACAGGCTCCGGGCGGTGGGGGCGACATCGCGGCCCGTTTCGGCGTTCGCGTGTCGACGAAACCCGGAACCATCGGCGCCGCGTATCGCGTGTACGCGCGTTCTCAGGGGAGAGTTCCGCATGTCCCAACCTCCGGGTCCGTACGGCCCGCCGTCCGGCTACGGTGCCGAGGGCCAAGGCCAGGGCTACGGTCAGCCCGGCTACGGCCAGCCGGCCTACGGTCAGCCGAGCTACGGCCAGCCGGGCTATGGCCAGCCGAGCTACGGCCAGCCCGGTTACGGTCCACCCGCCGGCTACGGCCCGCCGCCGAACATCGGCGAGTGGTGCGCGAGCTGGGGCCGTCGGGCAGGCGGGCTGCTGGTCGACGCGCTCGTCGCCTTGCCGGTCTCGATACCTTATATCGGCGGCTACATCTGGTTCATGGACAAGACCACGGTCACCGAGAACCTCGACGGCAGCGAGACGACCGAGTACGACGGCGGTGCCGGTCCGGTCCTCCTGATCGTCATCGGCGGCCTGATCTCGCTGGCCTTCCAACTCTGGCAGTTGTACCGCCAGGGCAAGACCGGGCAGACCATCGGCAAGCGCGCCGTGGGCATCAAGGTGCTGCGTGAGAGCGACGGGATGCCGACCGGCTTCGGTATGGCGTTCGTTCGCGGTCTCGCCCACTTCCTGGACACGATCGCGTGCTTCCTGGGCTGGCTGTGGCCGCTGTGGGACGACAAGAAGCAGACGTTCGCGGACAAGGTCTGCTCGACGGTCGTGGTCAAGGTCTGAGCACCACCCTCAGCACACGCGCGAGGCGCGACCCCGACCGGGGTCGCGCCTCGCGGGCCTTCACCGCGCCCCGGTCACCCGGGACGCGATCGAGCGGTGGAATCAGTGGAAGAAGTGCCGGGTCCCGGTGAGGTACATGGTGATCCCGGCCGTACGTGCCGCCTCGACCACCTCTTCGTCGCGAACCGACCCACCGGGCTGGACCACCGCGCGCACACCGCCCGCGATCAGCACCTCCAGGCCGTCGGCGAACGGGAAGAACGCGTCGGACGCGGCGACCGAACCGGCCGCCCGCTCGCCCGCGCGCGTGACCGCCAGCTTGGCCGAGTCGACCCGGTTCACCTGGCCCATGCCCACGCCCACGGTCGCGCCGCCGGACGCGAGCAGGATCGCGTTGGACTTGACCGAGCGCACCGCGCGCCAGGCGAACACCAGGTCGCGCAGCGTCTCGGCGTCGGCGGGCTCGCCGGTGGCCAGCGTCCAGGCGGCGGCGTCGTCGCCGGGCGCCTGGTAGCGGTCCGCGTTCTGCAACAGCAGGCCGCCGTCGATCTGGCGGAACTCGGCGGGCGTACGCGGCGCCTCGGGGGCGCGCAGCACCCGGATGTTCTTCTTGCGGGCGAGCACCTCGACCGCGCCGTCCTCGTAGTCCGGCGCGACGATCACCTCGGTGAAGATCCCCGCCACCTGCTCGGCCATCGCGACGCTCACCGGTCGGTTGACCGCGATCACGCCGCCGTAGGCGGACACCGGGTCGCTCGCGTGCGCCCTGCGGTGCGCCTCGGCGACGTCCGCGCCGATCGCGATCCCGCACGGGTTGGCGTGCTTGATGATCGCCACGCACGGCTGCTCGTGGTCGTACGCGGCACGCCGGGCCGCGTCCGTGTCCATGTAGTTGTTGTAGGACATCTCCTTGCCGTGGAACTGCTCGGCGCCCGCGAGGCCGCCGGTGCCGTCCACGTACAGGGCCGCCGCCTGGTGCGGGTTCTCGCCGTAGCGGAGCACGTTCTCCCGGCGGCGGACCGAGCCGAGGAAGGCCGGGAAGCTCTCCTCGTCGGCCGGCGCGTAGCTGTTCGAGAACCAGGAGGCGACCGCGACGTCGTAGGCGGCGGTGTGCCCGAACGCCTCGCCCGCGAGCCGCTTGCGCTGCGCCAGGTCGAAGCCGCCCGCCTCGAGCGCGGCCAGCACGTCGGCGTAGCGGTCCGGGCTGGTCACCACCGCGACGGAGGGGTGGTTCTTGGCCGCGGCGCGGACCATCGACGGGCCGCCGATGTCGATCTGCTCGACGCACTCGTCCGGGGTCGCGCCCGACTCGACGGTCTGCGTGAACGGGTACAGGTTGACCACGACCAGGTCGAACGGCCGTACGTCCAATTCCTCGAGCTGCGCCCGGTGCGACTCCAGGCGCAGGTCGGCCAGGATGCCGGCGTGCACGCGCGGGTGCAGCGTCTTGACCCGGCCGTCCAGACATTCCGGGAAACCGGTCAGTTCCTCGACCTTGGTCACCGGCACGCCCGAGGCGGCGATCCGCCCGGCGGTGGAGCCGGTGGAGACCAGCTCGACGCCGGCCGCGTGCAGGCCCTGGGCCAGTTCCTCCAGGCCGCTCTTGTCGTACACGCTGATCAACGCGCGACGGATCGGGCGGCGAGCCTCGTCCTCGGTGGCGGGAGTGGGGGTGGGGGCGGCGGAAGTCATGCGGGGATCCGGACCTTTCTTCCTTCGATGCGGTAGCCCTCGCGGGCCAGCCGGCCCACGACCTCGACGAGCAGGGTGCGCTCGACAGTCTTGATGCGCTCGTGCAACGCGTCGCCGCCGTCGGCGTGATCGCCGTCCTCGACCGTGACGACGCCCTGAGCGATGATCGGCCCGGTGTCCACGCCGGCGTCCACGAGGTGGACCGTGCAACCGGTCACCTTGGCGCCGTACGCGAGCGCGTCCCGGACGCCGTGCGCGCCGGGGAACGAGGGCAACAGTGCGGGGTGGGTGTTGAGGGTGCGTCCCTCGAAGCGGGCCAGGAAGCGCGGGCCCAGGATCTTCATGAAGCCGGCCGACACCACCAGATCGGGTTCGTACCCGGCGACCGCGTCGGCCAGCGCGGCGTCCCAGCTTGCCCGGTCCGAGTGATCGGCGACGCGTTCGACGAAGGTGGGCACGCCCGCCCGCTCGGCCCGGGTCAGCCCCGCGATGCCGTCGCGGTCGGCGCCCACGGCCACCACACTCGCGCCGTACGCGGGATCCGCGCACGCGTCGAGCAGGGCCTGGAGGTTGGTGCCGGAGCCGGATACGAGGACGACGAGCCGGGCCGGCCCGGGGGTGCGCGGGGCGTGAACGGCCACTGCTTTCAGGCTCTTTCCGGAAGGAAGGGCGGGAGAGGCACCACATGGATTCGGGCTCTCGCCGGGATCTCGTACGGGGCCGGCGGGCGTTCCCCGACAAGAGGCGGGAACACGGAGCGACGCCCGTACGTCGGCAACGATAGCGTCAGGGGGTAGGCAGTACCGAACCGGCGGGGTGGGACGGCATCGGCGGACCCGGCGGCATCCGCCCGACGGGCCCTTGAGGCCACTTGGGCGCCGCCGCCCGGCTACGGTGCACCCCGCACACGTACGATCCTGGGAAGGGAATCCCGCGATCCGGCACGACGAGGGCAGGCAGAGGATGAGTACCGGCAACGAGACCGACGAGCGGGATCCCTACGCCCCGCCGCCGGAGGGTACGCCCGATCGCCCGCCGGCCGCCCCGTGGAACGTGCCCGGCAACGGGCGAGGGGACGGCGGCAACGGGGGCGATCGGCACGGTCGCGAGGACCGGCCGCAACGGGCTCCGCGCGAACCGCGCGAGCAGCCCGACCCGAAGGACATCCGGGTCCGCAACGGCCGACTGGCGCTGTGGTCGGGGGTGTGGGCGGTGTTCTTCGCGCTGTTCCTGCCGTCCGACCTGGGTCTGGTGCTCGGCGTGGTGCTGGGCGTGGTCGCGCTGGTGCTCGGCATCCGCACGGTGCGCGGGACGACGCCGGCCACGGCCGGACCGCGAATCGAGGAGGGTCCCGGCGGCACCGCGCGGCATCCGGGGCACGCCCCGGGCGGTCCGGCGCATCGGCCGCGCGTTCGCCGACCGGCGGGCGCCCGTTCCGGCGCCGCGCTCGCGGGTCTGGTCACCGGCGCGATCGCGGTGGTCTACGTGCTGGGCGTGTGGACGTTCGAGGCGGTCAACAAGGACTACTACGACTGCATGGACAGCGCGCTCACCAAGACCGGCGAGCAGCGTTGCCTGGACAAGCTGCCCGAGCGCTACCACTGGGTCGTGGACGGCACGTTCTAGGTATCGCCGGGTGCCGCTGGGTGCCGAGTTCTTCCTGCGTGCCGCGCTCGGCTAGGAAGGGCCGGTGGTTCCGAGGGCCGTCTCCGTCTCGGCGGGGGCGGCCTTCGGGCTTTTTTGGCCGCGCCACCAGGTCGTGGCCAGCGCGGTCGGGGCGGCGATCAGCGCGATCTCGACGGTCAGCGCGGCGGCGGTGCGCCACACGTTCGGGCCCAGGTCGGCGAGGTTGGCCAGGCCGGCGGTGCCGGAGGCGAGCCGGGCCGAGGCGAGGGCGAGCAGGCCGACACCCAGGCCCGCGCCCGCGGCGTGCGAGGTGACCGCGAGCCAGGCCCGGGGCGGCTCGGCGCGGGCCGCGAAGAAGCCCGCCGCGACGCCCGCGAGCACCGGGAGCACCGCGGGCGCCCACGCGGTGGAGGGCACCGTGGCCGGGCCGGGCAGCGCGGCGAGCAGCGGCAGGGTGGGCAGCGTGCCCAGGGTGCCGCCGGTGGGCGCGATGGTGGTGGCCGCGCCGAGCGCGAACCCGGTGCCGGCGGCGTAGGACACCGCCCACACGATCGCGTTGGGCACCAGCGCGGCGCACAGTACGGCCAGCGCCGCGAAGCCGACCGGGTCGTGGGTGGTCAGCGCCAGCGCGACCCGAACCTGGCCCGCGTGCGCGAACAGGCACGCGAGCACCAGGAGCGCCCCGCCCGCCGCGAGCACCGCGGCCGAGGCCAGGGCGGCCCGGACGGCGGGCACCCGGACCAGCGCGGGCCCGAACGCGCCGAGCACCCCGGCCGCCAGGACCCCGAGCGCGGCCGGCACGACCGTGTCGAACACGGGCCGCACGCTCGCCGTACCGACGCCGAGGGCGACCGCGTACAGCAGGCCGGTGTACACCAGCACCTGGGACGCGAGCACGATCGCGGTCCCGGCCAGACCGTCCGCGAGCCGCCGGCCGATCCGGCACAACACCCAGATCAGCGGCACGGTCAGGCCGAGCGGGGCGAGCCGCAGCGGTACCACGGTCACGATCGGTTCGACCGATCCGGTCGCCCGATGGCTGATCTCGACGAACTCGAAGCCCACGTGGTGCGCGGCGAGCCAAATGCCGCCGATCACCCGCAGCAGCGCCTGCGGGTGATCGAAGCCGCCCGAGGTGGCGCCGCACGTGGCCACGATCAGTACGAGCACCGCCACGCCGCCGAGCCCGGCCCCGACCGCGAGCAGCGCCGACACCACGCCTCGGGCCAGCGCCTGCGCGATCCGGGCGGTGTCGGGGCGGCGGTCGGCGAGGGCGACCAGGGCAGGCAGGCCCGGCAGGGCGGCCAGGACCGCGGCCGGCGAGCGGCCGGGCTCCGGTGGGCCCCACGGGCGATCGGCGGGCGACTCGGGCCCACCGGGGGTCTCGACGGGGCTCAGCACCGGGAGCGCGGCGGGCGGACGGTCCGGCTTGGACGGGACGACGATCGGCGGAGTCTCGGGGCGGGGCGGGGCGAGGAGGACCTCGGCGGGCTTGGTGGCCTCGGTGGACCCCGAGTACTCGGCGGCGCACTCCCCGGGTTCGGAGGGGTCCACCGAGTCCTCCCGGTCTCCCGGGTCTCCCGGGTCTCCCGGAGCCACCGGGTCCACCCGGTCCACCGGGTCCGGCGGCCCGGACGGTCCCGGCGTCTCGGCGGTTTCGGGGGGATCGACGACCGACCCGGGTTCCGCCTCCGGCAGCGACCCGGGCGACTCCCCCAGAGCTTGGGGCGGGGACATCCCGGGGGTGGCCGGAAGGCGCTCGACGCCGGCCCACGGGGTGGATCGGGCCACCGTCCAGGGCGCCGACGGGCCGCGTTCGTTTTCCGGCATTTCGGTCACGGCCCCATGCTGCCAACGCGGATCCGATCCGGGCCGCATATGGCCGCCGAGCGCGGCAAGACACCCCATTTGCTCGATTGGGGTCATTTAATATGCATTATCAATCGCCCCTCGGGTACCTCAGGCCCCTATGGGCATCGACAACGAGCGGAACACCTCCCGCGAGCGTGCCCCGGGCTTCGAGGCCCTGCACGCGGCGATCGCATCCGACATCGCGCGCTACGCGTACCTGTTGACCGCGAGCCCCACCCGGGCCGCACACGTGACCCGGCGCGCCTTCGCGCTGGTCTGGCGCGACCTGCCGGACGTCGCGAACACTCCGGCCGACGCCGGCCACGTACGCACCCTCGCCGGCGACCTCGCGCTCGGCCACCGGTTCCTGCTGCGGCGCGCGATGTGGCGCCTGGTGCCGCATCCGGACCACACCGACCGGGTCGTCCCGCACACGGACGACGACGCGCGTCGCGAGCAGGACATCGCGCTCCTGCGCGCGCTCCAACGGGTGCCCGGGCACCGTCGGCGGGTGTTCGTGCTGCGTCACCTGTTCGGGATGTCGCCGGAGCAGGTCGCGGTCGAGACCGAGGCGACCACCGAGGCGACCCTGATGCGGCTCGTGCACGCGCACGAGGACCTGGCCGAGCTGGTCCCGGCGCTGACCGGGCCGTCACCGAACTGCCAGGAGGCGCACGACTTCCTGAGCACGATCACGTGCGATCTCGCGGCACGGTACGAACCGCGTGTGCCCGGGCCGCACGCGGCCAGGCTGGGCAGCAGGACGCGGACCTCGGTGCTGGTCGCGATGGTCGCGGCGGCGGTCCTCGCCCTCGTGATCACGTCGCTGCCCCGGCTGCTCGACCCGGCCACCTCGCGGGACTCGCGAGGCGGCTACCGGGTCCGCCCGATCACCGGTCCCGAGGTGGCCCGACGCCTGCCACCGGTACCCGGCGACGTGGAGACCCCACCGGCGCCGGCCGCCGCACCGCCCGCACCGGCCGCCGCACCGCCGGCGCCGGAGGCACCCACTCCGCCGGCCGCGCCGGCGCCCGCGGAACCGGAGCCGGCACCCGCGGCGGAACCGGCGGCGCAGCCCGTCGGCCCGGAGCCGGCCGCCGCGCCGACACAGCCGATCAAGCCGCTGGTCCGGCCGGTGGCGCCCACCGTGCAACGCACGTTCGGGCCGACCCCGACCGGGATGTTCACCCTCGCGTCGGCGGCCCCGAGCGGGCCGGACACGATGCCCGCCCCGAAGAGCGCGTTCGTGCTCGACACGAGCTGCCTGGACAACGGTCTCCGGCGCACGCCGCCGCTCTGACCGGGTCCCGTGCGGGCTGGAGGAAACCACGACGCCCCGCGAACCGCCTGGAAAGCGGTTCGCGGGGCGTCGTCGGCTACGGGCGACCGGTGGGTCAGCCCGCCATGATCTCGCGCATCAGGCGCGCCGTCTCGGACGGCGTCTTGCCGACCTTGACGCCGACGGCCTCGAGCGCGTCCTGCTTGGCCTGTGCGGTGCCCGAGGAGCCCGAGACGATGGCGCCGGCGTGGCCCATGGTCTTGCCCTCGGGGGCGGTGAAGCCCGCGACGTAGCCGACGACCGGCTTGGTGATGTGCTCGGCGATGTAGGCCGCGGCACGCTCCTCGGCGTCGCCGCCGATCTCGCCGATCATCACGATCGCGTCGGTGTCCGGGTCGTCCTGGAACGCCTGGAGGCAGTCGATGTGCGTGGTGCCGATGATCGGGTCGCCGCCGATGCCGACGGCGGTCGAGAAGCCGATGTCGGCCAGCTCGTACATCATCTGGTAGGTCAGGGTGCCCGACTTGGACACCAGACCGATCCGGCCCGGCTTGGTGATGGCGGCCGGGATGATGCCCGCGTTGGACTGACCCGGGGTGATCAGGCCGGGACAGTTCGGGCCGATGATCCGGGTCTTGTTGCCCTTGGCGCCGGCGAGCGCCCAGAACTGCGCGGTGTCGTGCACCGGCACGCCCTCGGTGATCACCACCGCGAGGCCGATCCCGGCCTCGATGGCCTCGACCACGGCGTCCTTGGTGAACTTCGGCGGCACGAAGACCACCGTGACGTCCGCGCCGGTGGCCTCCATGGCCTCGGCCACGGTGCCGAATACCGGTACCTCGGTGCCGTCCACGTCGACCGTGGTGCCGGCCTTGCGCGGGTTCACGCCACCGACGATGTTCGTCCCGGAGGCGAGCATCCGGTGGGTGTGCTTCATCCCCTCGGAGCCGGTCATGCCCTGGACGATGACCTTGCTGTCCTTGGTCAGGAAGATAGCCATGCTGGGTCGGTCTCCCTTACTTCGCGGCAGCGAGCTCGGCGGCCCGCTCGGCCGCGCCATCCATGGTGTCCACCTGCTGGACCAGCGGGTGGTTCGCGTCGGTCAGGATCTGCCGACCCAGCTCCGCGTTGTTCCCGTCCAGACGCACGACGAGCGGCTTGGTGACCGCCTCGCCCTTCTGCTCGAGCAGTTCGAGCGCCTGCACGATGCCGTTCGCGACCGCGTCGCACGCGGTGATGCCGCCGAAGACGTTGACGAACACCGACTTGACGTCGGCGTCGCCCAGGATGATCTCCAGGCCGTTCGCCATCACCTCGGCGGACGCGCCGCCGCCGATGTCGAGGAAGTTGGCCGGCTTCACGCCGCCGTGGTTCTCCCCGGCGTACGCGACCACGTCGAGCGTGGACATGACCAGGCCCGCGCCGTTGCCGATGATGCCGACCGAGCCGTCGAGCTTGACGTAGTTCAGGCCCTTGGCCTTGGCCGCCGCCTCCAGCGGGTCGGCCGCGTCCCTGTCCTCGAGCGCCTCGTGGTCGGGGTGGCGGAAGTCGGCGTTCTCGTCCAGCGAGACCTTGCCGTCCAGCGCGATGATCTTGCCCTCTTCGGACTTGATCAGCGGGTTGACCTCGACGAGCGTGGCGTCCTCTTCGACGAAGACGGTCCACAACGTCTTGAGGGTCGCCACGATCTGGTCGTGCAGCTCGGCCGGGAACTTCGCCGCCTCGACGATCTCGCGGGCCTTGGCCTCGGTCACGCCCTCGATCGCGTCGACCGGGATCTTGGCGAGCGCGTCGGGGTTCTCCTCGGCGACGACCTCGATCTCGACGCCACCCTCGACCGACGCCATCGCCAGGAAGGTGCGGTTGGTACGGTCGAGCAGGAACGAGACGTAGTACTCGTCCACCGGCTTGGCCAGCCCGGCCAGCATGACCTTCTTGACGATGTGGCCCTTGATGTCGAGGCCGAGGATCTGCTCGGTCTTCTCGACGACCTCGTCGGTGCTGAACGCCAGCTTGACGCCACCGGCCTTGCCGCGGCCACCGACCTTCACCTGCGCCTTGACAACGGCCTTGCCGCCCATGCGCTCGGCGGCGGCCCGTGCCTCCTCCGGCGTGAAGACGACTTCACCGGGCAGAACCGGCACACCGTGCTTAGCGAAGAGATCCCTCGCCTGGTACTCGAACAGGTCCACGCGGGTCCGTCCTTGTGATCGCGATCGGATATGCGGAACATGCGCAGCCGCGTCCGTCGTCGCGCAGGGTCCGGCAGGCTCGCCCCCAGACTCTGGTGGACGGCGTCCGCACGCGTAGCTGATCCGCCTGGCAGGTTATCGGGCAAGAGCGCGGGCCCCGAATCAGGGTCTTGATCACACTCCGCGAGCAAAGCTCGAAACCAACCCTGCCGGGTGTCGAGATCCGCCCGTTTAGGCCTGTTCCACCGTGACACAGGGAACACACCGAAACGGACCGTGATCGCGGCAATGTGTCCCATCCCACGCCGAAGCCCTGCGGCCGACAATCACACTTACAGGGAATCCCGACAGACGGACGAACGGAGCGGACAGCATGGACACGCAACCCAGTCCCGAAGAAGGAGTCGAGATGACGGCGCTCGCCCACGAGCCGGGGATCGCCTCGCCGCTCGATGTCTTCACCACGCGGCCCACCGCGTTCATCGCAACGCTGGCGGCCCCGAAGGGCGTGCGCGTGGAGTTCATCGAGGGGAACTATCACATGACACCGCCGGCAAACGACCAGCACAATCGCTGGGCCGTCGAACTGATCGTTCAGTTGCGGATGGCAGGCGTCGACTTGGCTCTGATCGGCAACGGATACTGCTCGGAACCGGCCGGGGAAAGGCACGTAACCGGCGCCTTCATCCCGGATTTCGTGATTCCGTACCGTCTGCCGAACGACTCCGATGAGGCTTACCGCACCAGTCACGACGGCTGGTATCCGGCGAGCATGGTCCACCTCGCCGGTGAGATCACGTCTCCCAGCAACGGGAAGGTGGACCGAGAGGGGAAGTACCGCACGTACGCCCGTGCCGGTATCCCCATCTACGTCCTCATCGACCGACAGAAGAGGTTGGCCGTCTGCCACTCGGACCCGGTGGATCGGGGCGAGGAATCCTACTATCGATCCGCCGACCCGGTGGCGCTCGGCGAAAAGCTGCGACTCCCCGACGACCTCCCCGCCCTGGACACCGCTGCCTTGACCTGACGTTCCAGGGCTCTGGATGGTCCTGCCCCCACCCGGGGAACCGGCGTGACACGTCGGCCCGGACGCTACGGCTCCGGGATCGGGAGTGGCAGGCCCTGGATCGCCGCCGCCATCACCTCCGGGAACAGGTCGGGAGTGCACGCGAAGGCGGGGCTGCCGAGAGCGGCCAGGGCTGCCGCGTTGGTGTGGTCGTAGGCCGGGGCGCCCTCGTCGGAGAGGGCGAGCAGGGTGACGAACGAGGTGCCGGCCGCCTGCATGGCCGCCGCGCGACGCAACATCCCGTCGCGGACACCACCCTCGTACAGGTCGCTGATCAGCACGACGACCGTCTCCGCGGGTCGGGTGATCAGGGACTGGCAGTAGGCCAGCGCGCGGTTGATGTCGGTGCCGCCGCCGAGTTGGGTGCCGAACAGCACGTCCACCGGGTCGTCCAGTTGCCCGGTGAGGTCGACCACGTTCGTGTCGAAGACGACCAGCGAGGTCCGGAGCGAGCGCATCGAGCCCAGCACCGCGCCGAACACCGACGCGTAGACCACCGAGGCCGCCATCGAGCCGGACTGGTCGACGCACAGGATCACGTCCTTGCGCACGCCGTGCCGCTGCCGGCCGTAGCCGACCAGGCGCTCCGGCACGATCGTGCGGTGTTCGGCCTGGTAGTGCTTGAGGTTGGCCTTGATCGTGGCGTTCCAGTCGATGTCGTGGTGCCGCGGCCTGTTGATCCGGGTCGCCCGGTCCAGCGCGCCCTGGACCAGGCTCGTGGTGCGCTGCGCGACCCGGCGCTCCAGGTCGTCGACGACGGTGCGGACCACCGCGCGGGCGGCCTCCTTGGTGGCCTCGGGCATCAGCTTGTTGAGCGCGAGCAGCGTGCCGACCAGGTGCACGTCCGGTTCGACGGCGGCCAGCATCTCCGGTTCCAGAAGCAGCCGGGTCAGGTCGAGCCGCTCGATCGCGTCCCGCTGCAGGATCTGTACGACGCCCGCCGGGAAGTGTTCGCGGATGTCGCCGAGCCAGCGGGCCACCGACGGGGCGGAGGCGCCCAGGCCGGCGGCGCGTGGGCCGGTGCCGCGCCTGCTGCCGCGCGGGGCCGGGTTTCCCGGGCGGTAGAGCGCGGCCAGGGCCCGGTCGATCCGGGTGTCCTCGCCGGTCAGGCCGTAGCCGGTGCCGTCCGCGTCGCCGCCCAGCACCAGGCGCCAGCGGCGCAGTCGCTCGTCGCTCGTGCTCTCGCTCATCGGGTGGCCGCCTCTCGGCGTTCGAGGCCGAGGATCCCGGCCAGCAACGGCAGTACGGCGTCGGCGCGCGCGGTGTCGAACAGGTCGGCGGTCGCGGCCTGTACGGCGGCGTGCGCCGGGGTGCGGACCCGCTCGCCCAGCATTCGGCGCTCGGCCGCGGCGAAGGTGGTGAAGGTGCGTCGAAGCAGCGGCAGGATCTCGGTGAACAGGTCGTCGGGGGTGCCGGTGATCCACTCGTCGACCAGCGCGAGCAGGCGTTCGTCGTGCACGAGCAGCATGCCGCCGCCGGCCAGGAAGCCCTCGATCCAGGCGGCCGATTCGCGATGCGGGACGCCTCGGGTCAGCGCCCGGGCCAGGCGCGGGGCGGCCGCCTCCGGGTCGAGCCGGCCCAGGTCCAGGAGCAGCCGGGTGGCTCGGCCGGTGAGCAGGCCGGGCAGGTTCTCCCGGTCGGCGAGCCGGTCCAGGGTCGCGTGCCACTCGAACTGTTGCTCGTCGGGCAGCAGTTGCACGGCGGCGTGCACGTCGTCCAGGCGTCGGCGCATCGCCTTGGCGCCGTCCTCGTCCAGGCCCGCGCAGGCGGGCGGCAACCCGACGCAGATCCGGACCACCAGACCGGCCACCACGGTGCCCAGCGCGGAGGTGTCGGTGCCGCGTACGTCGCCGTAGCGCAGCGCGCGCACCAGGCCCGGCAGTGCCTCGGCGAGTCGGCTCACGTCGGTGTCCAACGCGGCGCGTTGCTCCAGCACGCGCATGATCAGCGGCAGCGCGCCGGGCAGGTCGGCTCGCAGGCAGCGCTCGGCGACGTCGGTCACGTCGGCCAGCGATTCGGCCCGGATCGCCAGGTCGGCCGTGCGGGCCGCGGCGGCGGCGACCACGGTGGTTCCCCACACGCCCGCCTCGGCGACCCGGATCGCCAACTCCGGTTGCCAGTCCAGGCGCCAGGTCTCGCGAAAGGTGCCCTTGCCCTCCCGGGCCCGAGCCGGCACGCCCCACGGCACGTCCAGCAGCGCGAGTCGGTTGAGCAGTCGGCTGCGGTCGGCGTGCGAGGGTTTGCGCAGGTCGAGTTCGAGTTCGCGGGCCGAGGGCTCGGGCCGCAGCCGCAGACGGCGCTGTTCGCGGGACAGGTCGCGCTGGAGCGGTACGGCGGGCACCGCGTCGGGCACCTCGCCGATCACGTCGCCCACCACGAGCGCGTCGTGGACCAGCGCGAGCGGCCCGGTGACGCCGTCGCACATCACCGCGCGGACCGCCTCGATCGTCTCGTCCAGGCCGGCCAACGGCCGATCGCGCAGCGCGGCCAGCGCGCTCGCGTGCCGGGTGGCCTCGATCACGTGCGCCGAGGACACCGGGTGGCCGGCGTCGCGCAGCAGCGACGCGATCCGCACGAACCAGCGTGGCAGCAGCTCGCGTTCGTCGGTGCTCGCGTACAGGTGTCGGTACCACCCGGGCGAGGCGACGCCCGCTCCGTAGCCGGAGCTGTGCGCGAGTCGGCGGTGCGTCCACGGCACCCATGTGCTCTCCACCTTGACCTTGGCCCGGTGCGGCGCGAGCAGCGCGCGGTCGGCGGCGGCCGAGACGGGCGCGGCGAGCGCGGGCAGGTGCCACGCGCCGCACACCACGGCGATCCGGCGATGTCCGGCACGGCGCGCGGACCGCACGCACTGGCGCATGTACGCCTCGCGCAGCCGCTCGACGTCGGGCTCGGCCCCGGAGACGGGGGCGGGTTCGTCCTCGCGCAGGGCGGACATCGCGTCGGCGAGTGCCGCGAACGGGGTCAGCGCGTCCCCGCCGGTGGGCAGCCGGTGCTCGATCACGTCCTCCCACCAGCGCTCCGGGTCGTCCTGGCCGGCCAGTCGGGCCAGCTCCGCGATCGGGTCGAGGCGCGGCGGCGCGGGCGCGGCCTCGGTGTCCCGGGGCGGGTCGTCGGCCGCGCGTTCGCGGCGGGCCCGGTCGAGCGTGAAGGAGACCGCGACCGGCAGGTCGATGAACCGGATGGGTACGCCGTGTGCGCCGGCGTACCGGATGGCCACCCACTCGGGGCTGAAGTCGGCGTACGGCCAGAATCCGGCCTGCGCCGGATCGTCGACGGCGTGCGCGAGCAGGGCGACCGGCGGTCGCATGTCGGGGTCTGCGGCGAAGGAGAGCAGGACGTCCGCCTCGGGCGGGCCCTCGATCAGCACGATGTCCGGCTCGACCTGCGCGAGCGCGGCGGCGACGGCCCGGGCCGACCCGGGGCCGTGGTGCCGGACGCCGAGCAGGATCGGCGGTTCGGGCGCGGGGGTGGGCATCAGGCACGGTCCGCGTCGCGGCAGGCCCGGTAGAAGTCCTGCCAGTCGGCCCGCGGCCGCACCGCCGTCTCCAGGTACTCGCGCCAGACCAGGGTGTCCGCGGCCGGGTCCTTGACCACCGCGCCCACGATGCCCGCGGCCACGTCCGCCGAGCGCAGTACGCCGTCGCCGAAGTGCGCGGCCAGTGCGAGGCCGCCGGTCACCACCGAGATCGCCTCGGCGGTGGACAGCGTCCCGGACGGGGTCTTCAGCTTGGTCCGGCCGTCCTCGGTCAGACCGCCGCGCAGTTCGCGGAACACCGTGACCACGCGCCGCAGTTCGGCCTCGGCGGCGGCCACCGGCGGCAGATCGAGCGAGGAGCCGAGCTGGGCCACCCGGCGGCTGACGATGTCCACCTCGGCGTCCGCGGTCGCGGGCAACGGGAGGACCACGGTGTTGAACCGGCGGCGCAGCGCGGACGACAGCTCGTTGACGCCCCGGTCGCGGTCGTTGGCGGTGGCGATCAGGTTGAACCCGCGCACGGCCTGGACCTCGTCGTTCAACTCCGGTACCGGCAGGGTCTTCTCGGACAGGATGGTGATCAGCGAGTCCTGTACGTCCGCCGGTATGCGGGTCAGTTCCTCGACCCGGGCGACCAGCCCGCGGCTCATCGCGCGCATCACCGGGCCGGCCACCATCGCCTCGCGGCTGGGCCCGTGCGCGAGCAGTTGTGCGTAGTTCCAGCCGTAGCGAATGGCCTCCTCGGGCGTGCCCGCGGTGCCCTGGACCAGCAGCGTGGAGTCGCCGCACACGGCGGCGGCAAGGTGTTCGGACACCCACGTCTTGGCCGTGCCCGGCACGCCGAGCAGCAGCAGCGCGCGGTCGGTGGCCAGCGTGGTGACGGCGACCTCGACGATCCGCCGGGGGCCGATGTACTTGGGCGAGATCACCGTGCCGTCCGGGAGTGTGCCGCCCAGCAGGTAGGTGGCCACCGCCCACGGCGAAAGCTTCCAGCGCGGCGGCCGGGGCCGCTCGTCGGCGGCGGCGAGCGCGGCCAGTTCGGCGGCGAACGCGTCCTCGGCGTGCGCCCGCAGGACACTCTGCTCAACCGGTTCGGCGGACATGGTCACAGCGCTCCCCCAGGGCTCGAACTAACCCGAACAGACCCCATCCTGCCGCCCGGGTCCGACACGTTCGGGGCCGCCGATCTCACAGGTGTTCGAGCAGGAACCCGGTCTCGACGGTCGCGTCGAACGGCTCGGGCAGGCGCACCGCGGCGCCCGCCCGCACTCGCTCGGTGAACGTGTAGCGCCCGTCGACCGGCTCGAAGTGCACGATCACCTCGTGCTTGTGCCGATCCACGATCAGCATCACCGGCACCTCGGCTCGTGCGTACTCGCCGGGCTTCTCCCGCACGTCGACGCGGCGCGTGCTGTCCGAGGTCACCTCGACGAACATCCAGACCCCGGACGCGGACAACGCGTGGCCGTCCCGGAACTCGGCCTTCTTTCGGGGATCGAGGACGACGAGGTCGGGTGTGCGCTCGGTGCCGACGCCCACCACGAAGGCAACACCCTCCAGCACCAGGATCTCGGCCGGAAGCGAGGGTTCGAGCAGATGGCGCAGGCCCGTGAGGATCCGGGCATGCTCCCAGTCCGGCGACGCCTGCATGACCAGGCCGGCCGGAGACGCCTCCCACCGCACGCTCTCGGGAAACTCGCCGGAGTCGCGCAGCATCCGCAGGGCGGTGAGGCGCAGGTTCGCCAGTGGGTCGATCTGATCCGCGTCGTCGGTCACCCGCCCATCCTCTCGCGGCGAGGTCCGCCGAGGAGGGGACGACGGGCGGTCCAGCCGGACGAATGATTCGGCCGCCCGGTCGACCACCGGGCGTCCGGGCCGAGGGCGCCCGAGGTTCAGCCGCCCAGGAGTTCCGCGCGCATCGTGGCCCGGTAGCGCAGGGTGTCGGCCAGGGCGCGGAAGGCCTTGGGCCATTCGCCCCCTCCCTCGGCCAGGTGCTCCACCCGGTCGATCGTGCTCGGG
Organism: Embleya sp. NPDC025285; assembly: GCF_055558835.1. NCBI lineage: Bacteria > Bacillati > Actinomycetota > Actinomycetes > Kitasatosporales > Streptomycetaceae > Embleya > Embleya sp. NPDC025285. The sequence goes on along the minus strand of NZ_JBVHLU010000029.1, from coordinate 12,159 downwards.
TCCAGGCCGCGGCCGGCCACGTCGCGGGCACCGCTGAAGCTCCAGGGGTAGCCGCCGCCCTCGGCCGCGCTCGCGAGCGCGTCCAGGACCGCGTCGCCCAGCGTGTCCGGCCATGGCGCCGGGCAGTTGGTCAGCAGTTGCAGGGCCTCGGAAAGCCCGTGCGCGGCGATGTGCCGGGCCACGTGTTCGGCGCACTCGGCCGCCGGCAGCACGGTCAGCAGCCGGGTGGGCGCGCCGCGCCCGGCCAGCGCCCGGGCCCAGGCGACGTCCCGCTGGAGCACGGCCGCGCGGGCCCAGCCCTCCCGGACGTCCTCCACGAAACGGCGCGGCAGCGGGCGGGCCACGATCTCCTCGGGGCTCGCCCCGAACACCTCCCGCCACACCCCGAGCGGCGTGGCCGCGACGATCTCGCCCAGCCACCACGAGTGGTCCTCGCGCCCGGTCGGCGAGGTCTCCGCGATGCCGTCCCGCAGCATCGCCTCGTCGCACTCGCTCGGCGGCACCACCAGCACCCGACCCGCGCCGCCGGGCCGCAGACAGGCCAGCGCCCGCTCACGCATCCGGGCCACGAAGGCCGAACCGGGCAACTCGGTGAGCAACCGCGCGGCGGCCACCCGCACCACCTTGGCCCGATCGTCCAGGGCCTGCTCCAGGAACGCCTCGTCGCCGCCCGACAACCCGGTGCGCAGCGCCGCCACCAGCACCGAGCGGTCCTCGGCCGGCTCGGCGTGCCACGCCTGGGCCAACAGCCCCCGGGCCGCGTCCGGATCGTCGCCGCGCAGCACCTCGAACGCCGCGAGCCGCTCACCGAACCGTCCGTGTCGCCACTGCTCGACCGGATCGTCGATGGCACCGGCCGCGATCCGGGTCAGCCACACCCACTCCGGATTGAGCCCGGCCAGCCAGCGTCCCCGCGGTCCGGCCAGGTCGGCCACGGTCTCGCGCAGGTCGGTCCGCGAGCGGGCGGCGGTCAACAACGCCGGCAGTTCGGATTCCGGCGCGCGCAGTCCGGCCGCGCGGGCCAGCGCGAGCCACTCGGGCAGGAAGTCCATCCCGTCGCCCTCGAGCAGGATCCGCAGCCGCGCCCGGGCCGGCTCCGGCACGGCCGGCCGGGGGTCCACCTCGGTGCACGGCGCCGGCGGCGCACCCGCGGGGGCTCGCCGGCCCGCGCGCCGATGCACCATCACGATCGCGGCCAGGTCGAGCAGCCGCACCGCCTCGTCCGCCCGGTCCACCCGCGCGGCCAGCGTGCCCAGCGCGTCCCGCGCGGGTAGTTCCGCGGCCGGTCGCCGTCCGGTGCCCACCAACGCCGCCGACACCAGGTCGTCCCACACCGGATCCGCCACCCGCATCCGAACTCCCCTTCCGCACAGGCCGATCGGCAACGCCGACCGACACACCGCCGATGGTCTCCGGGCCCTTCCGGACCGATCCCGCGCACCGCGCGCGGAGGCGCCGCCGGCCGCCGAGGCGCCGTCCCGCACCCGGGCCGAGCCGCGCGACCGGCTACAACTGCACGGCCTGGCCCTCGTGCCACGCGGTCACCGGGACGAACCCGCGCGCGCCGTACTCGCCGAACACGGTCAGCCCGGCGCCGCCCGACATCGCGGACAGCCGCCACAGCGCCTGTTCGCCGGTCCGCGCGCGGTCCACCGGCAGCCAGAAGCCGTCCGCTCCCGCGATCCGCCAGCCCATCGGCTCCGGCACCGCGACCACGTCGGCCAACACCACCGGCCAGGCCTCCAGCCACGGTTCGCTGCGCAACGCCTCGGCGTAGCCCACGGTGGCCTCCTCCGGCCCGACCCCCGCCGGCTCCGTGCCCTCCAACGACGCGCCGCTCCGCTCGCCCAACGCCGCCCGCAGCGGCACCGCGTCGTCGTGGAAGGCGGCGTCGGCCTCGATCGATCGGCCCACCGGCAGGGCCAGTTGCGGCGCGCGGCCCTGCGGCCCGAAGGCCAGCACCAGCGCCGGCCGACCGGATTCCGTGCCGCGCAACCAGATCCGACGCTCCGTCAGATTGCCGTCCACACTGTCCCGGCTGCCCAGCACCAGCCAGCGATCCCGCACCACCGTGCCCGCCTCCCGGGCCTTGCGCAGCACGTCCTCCGCGTCCACGGTCCAGCCGATCCGCGCCCGCAGCCCGGCCGCCAGGGACGGGTCCAGGTCGTCGGCGTGTTCGTGGGCGCGCAGCAGCAGCCACAACTCGGCGTAGTCCTCGAGCAGTCGGCCCGGCCAGCCCTCCGCCCCGGATGCCGGTATCGCGCCGGCCGCGCGCAACCGGGCCGCCAACCCCGGTGCCTTGGCGTCGACCATGCGCTCGGCGATGCCGTCCCACATGGCGTACCCCTCGCGCTCGGTGCCCGCCAGGCCCTGATGGACCCGGTCGGCCAGCCAGCGGCGCAACCGCTCGGCGCCCTCGGCCACCTGCGCCGCGCGCTGTTCGGCCCGCCGTCGGGCCGCGACGGGGTCGGCCGGCGCGGATCCGGCCGACGCGGCCTTCCCGGCCCGCTCCCGCCGCCCGGTCAACCACACGTCCGCCCAGTCCGGGGCTCCCGCGTCGGCGGGCACGGCCGTCGGGTCGGCCGCCCACAGGAGCAGCAGCCCGAGCACGTGCTTGCACGGGAATTTGCGGCTGGGACACGAGCATTGCGACGCGGGTCCGCTCAAGTCGACCACCGTGCGGTAGGGCGTCGACCCGCTTCCCGCGCACACGCCCCACACCGCACCGCCCCCGCCGGCGAAGGTCGTGGCACCTGCGGCCGACCATGGGTGTGCTGTCGCCAGCTTGCTCCCGGCCTTGCGTGACGCCGCGTCGGGAGCGAGAGCCAGCACCTGTTCCGCGGTCCACCGTTCCAGCATGACGGTCACGGTACGGGCCCGCACCGACACGTGTGTACGTGCCGGCCGAACCCGACCGCCGGTTGTCCTGATCCGGGCGAAGTGCCCGGTCAGGCGGGCGTGGTCGCCACGTGCGCGCGCACCCAGTCGACGATGTCGGTGGTCGGCGCGCCCGGCGTGAAGACCGCCGCGACGCCGATCCGCTCGAGCTCCGGGACGTCCTCCTCCGGGATGATCCCGCCGCCGAAGACCAGGATGTCCTCCGCCTCGCGCTCCTTGAGCAACTCGATGACCTTGGCGAACAGCGTCATGTGCGCTCCGGAGAGCACGGAGAGGCCGATCGCGTCGGCGTCCTCCTGGATGGCCGTCTCCACGATCTGGACCGGGGTCTGGTGCAATCCGGTGTAGACCACCTCGAAGCCCGCGTCGCGCAGCGCTCGGGCGACCACCTTGACGCCGCGATCGTGCCCGTCGAGACCGGGCTTGGCCACCACGATCCTGATCGGTCCGGGAACACCCATCACTGCCTCCATGTACATCGCGAAGCCCTCGCCCGGAGCGTAACCCCCGACCGGGGCGGGCCGCCCGGGGTGGTCCCCGGGACGAGCACCCGCCGGGCGAAGTCCCTTTGGCAACAGAGACCCTGAATGACCGTCATGTCGATGAACCCACCGCTTCGTCCGCGTGTCGTCGGGGATACCCACCAGTAGGCGGTTCGCGACCGTCGGTAGGCGCCTCGCGCGCCACAGCCGCCGGGCCCGTCCCGCGTCGCCACCCGGAGGCCCGCATGGCGCTCGCGTCCCCCGCTCCCGACCGCCCCGCCCCCGTACTGCCGCCCGCCGCGATCCTGCGTGGCGCGGCGCGCGAGGTCGTGCTGATCGCCGGACACCTCGCCCGCCACCCCGGCGGCCTGCTGCCGACGCGCCCGACCGCCCGTCGCGGGACCGGCGGGCGGGCCGACCCGGCGCCGATCGAGGCCGGCGAGCGGCTCCCGGTGGTGCTCGTGCACGGGCCGGCCGACAACCGTTCGATCTTCGGCCCGCTGCGCCGGTCGCTGCTGCGCGCGGGTGCGGACGTACACGCGGTCAACCACAACCCTGTCGGCGGCGACGTGGCGGGCAAGGCGGCACTGCCGGGCCGGTACATCGAGCAGGTGTGCGCACGTGACGGCGCGACCGGTGTGCATGTGATCGGCCACAGCCTCGGCGGCCTGATCGCCCGCTACCACGCCCAGTTGCTCGGCGGCGACGCGCTGGTACGCACCGTGGTGACCCTGGGCACCCCGCACGGCGGCACCCGCACAGCACGGTTGCTCAGCGCGCACCCGCTGGTCCGGGAACTGCTCCCGGCCGGCGCGCCGATCGCCGCGCCGGCGGGGCCGGCGCCCGGCTGCGCGACGCGTTTCGTGGCCTACCGGGGCGGCCTGGATCCGTTCGTACTGCCGTTGTGGTCGGGCGCGATCGACCACCCGGACCCGGACGCGGTGAACGTCCTGGTTCCCGGTGCCGGGCATGTCACACCGACCGTGCACGCGCCCGTGTCGGCGGAGATCACCCGATTGCTCTGCACCGTGCGCCCGATCGGGCGCGACGCCGCGCCCACGGCCGTGCGACCGGCTTCGACGCCGCCGGACCTCGTCACCCGCTCGGCGGCCTGACCTGCGGTTCTCATCGCGAGGATTGTCCTGCGAACGTCAAGAGCACTACAGTCCGATTCCGACCAGCCCCCGAGACGAAGGCGACGTAGGTGACGGACGTTCGCTATCCGAGCGAGGATCAGCAGGGTCGCTACGTTCCGGACGCCGAGGGTGCGTACTCCCCCTACGGCCCGTCCGGCTCGTTCCAGGGCGGCTACGACCAGGGATACGGCCAGACCTCCGGGTACGACGCGAACGTGTACCCGGCCGGTACGAACGGCGGTTACCCGGCGGTCGATTCCTCGGGCGGTTGGAGCGCGCAGGCTCCGTCGTACGACGGTTACGACGCGACGGCGACGTACGCCGGTACGAACCACGATCCCGCGGGCTACGCCACGCCCGGCCACGACACCTCGGCCTACGGCTCCTCGGGCTACGACGCGTCCGGGTACCAACCCGCCTACGACGCCTCGGGATACGCCTCGGTGTCGGGCTACGACGCGTACGGCCGGGCGATCCCGGGCGGGTCGTCGGACGGGTACGACAGCGGCGCGCACGCCGCCGTCTCGGGCGGCTACGACGCCGTGACCGGCTACGACGGCTCCGGCACGTACGGCTACGCGGCGGTCCCGGACAGCGGCGGGTACGCCGCCTACGACGCGCAGACGCAGACCCGGGCCTGGGCGGTGACCGACACCGCGGTCCAGGACGCGCCGGCCGCGCCGTACGTCGACCCGTCCTGGGACAACGGCTCGAACACCGGTATGTGGTACGCCGCTTCGGACACCGCCGCGTGGGAGTCCGACACCTGGTTCTCCCCCGTCCCGGTGCGCGACGACGCCGACATGTGGTCCGGTGGCAACCGCTCGACGACGGACCTGTTCGACGACGGCACGACGCCCGCGCCGATCGAGCCCGCCTTCGATCTCGGTGACCACGGCGACAGCGTGCCGGCCCGCACCGACAACGAGGTCGAGCCGGACGACGACGCGGCCGACGAGCCGGACGAGCGGAGTCGGCGACAGGACCGGCCGGCCGCGGACACGCGACCGAAGGAGAGCCCGGCCAAGGCCAAGGTCAAGCGCAAACGCGCGCTCCCGCTCACCGCCGGCGCGCCGCTCGCGGTGATGGGCGCGGCGGCGATGGCCGTCGCCGCGATCGGCGGCCTGCACACCGCGGGTGCCGAGACCAAGGACGCGGACCCGGTGGCGGGCGGCGAGGACCTGCCGTTGATGTCGCCGATGGACAAGCAGTTGGTGGATCTCCAGGTCGGCGCAGAGGACTTCGCCGAGCGTGCCAGCCGCGCGCAGACCCGGATCTCCCTCCAGGAGCGTCAGGACGAGACCCGGCGGGCCCAGGAAGAGGCTCAGCGGGCCCAGGAAGCCGAGCGCCAGCGCAAGGAGTCCCTCAGGCCCAAGTACTTCCTCCCGGTCACTCAGCGCGGCCTCAGCGCCTATTTCGGCTCCTCCGGCTCGCGCTGGGCGCACACCCACACCGGCATCGACTTCCCGGTGGACCTGGGCACCTCGGTGTTCGCGGTGATGGACGGCGTGGTGCGCACCGAGGTGAACTCGGCCTACGGCAACATGGTGATCCTGACCGCCAAGGACGGCACCGAGTTCTGGTACTGCCACCTGACCCGGGCCAAGATCCGCTCCGGCCCGGTCAAGGCGGGTGACGTGATCGCCTACAGCGGCGACACCGGCAACAGCACCGGTCCGCACCTGCACTTCGAGGTGCGCCCGGGCGGCGGCGCCCCGATCAACCCGCTCCCCTGGCTCCGCGCGAACGGCCTCGACCCGACCTGACGGCGGGCCCGTCGGGCCGGCGTCGGCTCGCCGCCCGCCGGTCCGGGCCCCGGCGATCTACCGTGGACGCATGACCACTTCCGAGCCGCAGTTCGCGGCCGAGACGGGAAAGCGCGGGGAGTTCGTCCGGCAGGCCAATCGGTTCACCGGACGTCCCGACCCGGAGGCCGGCCGATACCAGCTGGTCGTGTCGTTGGCGTGTCCCTGGGCGCACCGGGCAGTGATCGTGCGGCGCCTGCTCGGGCTGGAGGACGCGCTCGGGCTGTCCGTCGTGGACCCGATCCGGGACGAGACCGGCTGGCGGTTCACCAATCACCCCGACGGGCGCGATCCGGCCACCGGACTGGCCTTCCTCGCCGACGCCTACCGGGCCAGTGACCCGACCTACGCCGGCCGGGTGACCGTGCCCGCGATCATCGACCTGCGGGCCGGGCACGTGGTCACCAACGACTATCCGCAGATCACCCTGGACCTCGCCACCCGCTGGACCGCGCTGCACCGCGCCGGCGCGCCGGACCTGTACCCGCGGCCGCTGCGCGCCGAGATCGACGCGATCAACGCGGACGTCTTCCGGGACGTCAACAACGGCGTGTACCGCTGCGGGTTCGCGACCACGCAGGAGGCCTACGAGGCCGCGTTCGACGCGCTGTTCGCCCGCCTGGACGCGCTGGAGGAGCGGCTGGCCGGGCGGCGCTACCTGGTCGGCGACACGATCACCGAGGCGGACATCCGGCTGTTCACCACGCTGGTCCGCTTCGACGCGGTCTACCACGGCCACTTCAAGACCAACCTGCGCAAGCTGACCGAGTATCCGGTCCTGTGGGCCTACGCCCGCGACCTGTTCCAGACCGAAGGCTTCGGCGACACGGTCGACTTCGACCACATCAAGCGGCACTACTACGTCACCCACGACATGATCAACCCGACCGGCGTCGTACCCAAGGGGCCGGACGCGGCGCTGTGGCTCACGCCGCACGGACGCGGCTGAACGCGGACACGACGAGCGCGCGGGGGGCCGTCGGCCCCCCGCGCGCTCGTACCCGCCGGCGCCTACTTGCCCAGGTCCACCGTCGGCGGCTCCGGGTCGGGGCGGTCGTCCCCGGTGTCGGCCTCGCCCGGCGCGTCCCCCGCCGCCTCGGCCCCGGGTGCGTTCTCGGCCGTGTCGTCGGCGTGCGGCTCGGCGAGGTCCTCGCTCACATCGTGGACCGCGAGCGAAGCGGTCGACCCGAGCGAAACCGGCGGCTCGAGCGACGCGCTCGATGCGAACGACGCGGTCGGCTCCGACGAGGCTCCCGGCTCGAACGACGCGACCGACTCCGGCGAAGTCGTCGTGGGAGCCATCGGCGGCATCGACGCCGCCACCGGCTCCGGCCCGCCCTTGGGCAGCAGCGCCCACAGCGCCCCCGCCAGCCCGGCCAGCCCCACCCCGATCGCCGCGGTGGCCAGGACCCACTGCGCGCTCACCGACACGGCACCGGTCGCCCGCAGCAGGTAGGCGACCGCGATGCCGGTGAAGACCGCGCCCGCGATCAGGGCCATGGGGTCGAAGCGGTACCTGTTCAGCCTCATCGGAAATCGCCCTCCATCCGGGTCGCGGTGCACTGTCGGGTTCTGCGGATGCCGATCGGGTCGGCCGTCGGCGCGCTCATCGGGGCTCCCGGCCGTCGTCGCCGTTCAACAGTTCGACCTCGCCCGCGCCGACCTTCAGGTCGAGCGTGATCGTCCCGCGCCCCGGCCCCGCCTCCGGAGCCGTGGTCTCCACGCGCCGCGGTCGGTAGCCGTCGTCCCGGCCCGCCGGAGTGCGCACCTGGCCGACGTCGGCGCCGCCCCGGAAGACCACCGTGACGTCCTTGGGCACCCAGACCTGGATCCGCCCCGCGCCGATCCGGGCCTTGACCGTCGCGCTGCCGCCGGCCCCGAGGTCGAGCCGACGCAGGTCGATGTCCATCGTGCCCACGCCCAGCTCGTACGAGGTCGGCAGCGCCGAGACCGAGGTGGGCGTATAGGTGCGCTCACCCGACGGGCCGGTCAGCGGCACGGTGATCGCGGTGACCGCGGCAAGCAGCGCGGTGAGCACGACGGCGGGCACGATCAGCAGCCGGGCCCGGCCGAACCAGGAGCCCGCGAGCAGCCCCAGGCCGACGATGCCGAGCAGGATCGCGAGCGCGACGGTGAGCGTCACGTCCGCGGCCCCCGTGTGGTCCAGGATCCACAGCAGACCGCCGGCGGCGGTGGCCGCGGACAGCGTGGCCAACCGCAGCCACGAGCGCGGGCGCTTGGGCCGCACCGGCTCCGGCGCCGAGGCGGGCCGGTTCTCCTCCGCGGACCCCGAGCCCGGCACCTGCCACCACATCGGCGGCCCGGGCACCGTCGCGCCCTCCGGCCGGGCGTCCACCTGGGTGGGAGCCGGCGTCATCGCCACGACCCCGGCCGTGCGGACCGCGGCCTCGTGCTTCTTCTTCGTGTCGGACCACACCATGAACAACACCACGGCGGTGATCATCAGCAGCGGGATGGACGGACCGAAGCCCGAGTCCAGGTAGGTGAAGAACAAGGCGACCCCCATGACGGCGACCGCGGCGGCGGCCAATGCCCCGTGGTCGAACTTCCTGGAGAGGATCCGCCGCAGCAGCGGCTGTTCCTCGCCCCGGGCCGGGATGAACAGCCAGCCCAGGCTGTACACCAGTACGCCCACCCCGCCGAAGAGCGACAGCACCGCGAACACGATGCGGAAGATCACGGGGTCGAGGCCGAAGTGCTCGCCGAGGCCGCCGCACACACCCGAGACCATCCGGTCCTCGGTGCTGCGCAGGAGCTGCGGGCGAAGCGTCGTCGTGGGCGCCGCGGACGACCCCGGAGGGCCGCCCGGGACGTCGCCGGCCCGGTCGCCGGCCGAGATACCGGGTTTCATGTCGTCGTTCATGGGTCCATCGTGGCGCTCCCGCCGCCCCGTTCCCATCGGGCTCCGCCCTGGCCCGCCCCTGGTTCGACCCTGAGGGCGAATCAGGGTCGAGCCCTGATGCGTCGGGGCTTGCCGGCGTGTGACGATCGGTCGTGTGACCGCCGTCCACCCCCCGCCCGCCGCGCCCGTCCGGCCCGTGCCGCCGACCCCGCGGCTCCGGCGCGCCGCCTCCCACCGGTTCGCCGGCGGCGTCGCGCGTGGTCTGTCCGAGCACCTCGGTGTCGAGGTGCTGCTGCTGCGGGTCGCCTTCGTCGCGCTCGCGTTCTTCGCGGGTCTGGGGATCGCGCTCTACGCGGCCTTTTGGATCTTCGTACCGCAGGGCGCGGGGGCCACGACCCCGCCACCGCGCGAACGTGGTCGGGAGCGGCATCAGGCACTCGCCCTGATCATCGTGCTGATCGCCGCGACCATGCTCACCGGCGTGGGCGCGACCACGAGCGGAAGCAAGGTCGGGGACTGGATCTGGCCGCTGCTGGTGGCCGGCCCCGGGGTGATCCTGCTGTGGCGCCAGGCGGACGAGTCGCAGCGCAACCGGTGGTTCTCGCTGGACGGGCGCAGCCGGGTGGCCGGCGCGCTGCGCACCTTCGTCGGCGCCACGCTGGTGCTGGCCGGTCTGGTGTTCTTCTCGTTCGGCCGGGGCGGCCTCGGCGACGCGCTGGCCGCGATGCGCGGGGCCGGGCTGCTCCTGGTCGGGCTGCTGGTCATCTTCGGCCCGTATCTGCTGCGACAGACGCGCGAGCTGGGCGCCGAGCGTCGGGCCCGGATCCGGGCCCAGGAGCGGGCCGAGGTGGCCGCGCACGTGCACGACTCGGTGCTGCACACGCTGACGCTGATCCAGCGTCAGGTCGACGACCCGCGCGAGGTGGCCCGGCTGGCCCGCGCGCAGGAGCGCGAGCTGCGCGCGTGGTTGTACCGCCCCGACGGCGAGGAACCGGATCGCACCTTCGCCGCCGCGCTGCGCTCGACCGCCGCCGAGGTCGAGGACGCGCACGGCGTGTCGATCGAGGTGGTGTCCGTGGGCGACTGCCCGGTGGACGACAAGCTGGCCGCTCTGCTGGCCGCCGCGCGCGAGGCGATGGTCAACGCGGCGAAGTACGCGGGCGGCGCGGCGATCTCGGTGTTCGGCGAGGCCGACGAGGACACGGTCACCGTCTTCGTGCGGGACCGCGGACCCGGCTTCGACCCGGACGCGGTGCCCGCCGACCGACTCGGTGTGCGAGAGTCCGTGCTGGGGCGCATGCGCCGCAACGGGGGCGCCGCGAACATCCGCAGCGAACCCGGCGAGGGCACCGAGGTCGAGCTGGAGATGCGCCGAGCCGAGGCCGGCCGGGCCGCTGTGGGAAGGACGAACACGTGAACGCCACCGAGACGAGCACCGAGCACCCCGAGGACGCGCCGCGTACCCGGGTGGTCCTGGTCGACGACCACCGGATGTTCCGGACCGGCGTGCGCGCCGAGATCGGTGAGGCGGTCGAGGTGGTCGGCGAGGCCGACGACGTCGCGAGCGCGGTGGCCGTGGTCACCGAGACCCGTCCCGAGGTGGTCCTGCTCGATGTGCACCTGCCCGGCGGCGGCGGGGTCGAGGTGCTGCGCCAGTGCGCGTCGTTGATCCCGGCCGTGCGCTTTTTGGCGCTGTCCGTCTCGGACGCGGCCGAGGACGTGATCGGGGTGATCCGCGGCGGCGCCCGGGGCTATGTGACCAAGTCGATCACCGGCGACGAGCTGATCCGCGCGATCGGCCGGGTCGGCGAGGGCGACGCGGTGTTCTCGCCGCGTCTGGCGGGCTTCGTGCTGGACGCGTTCGCGGCCACCGACGTGCCGCCGATCGACGAGGACCTGGACCGACTCACCCAGCGCGAGCGCGAGGTGCTGCGGCTGATCGCGCGCGGCTACGCGTACAAGGAGATCGCCCGGCGGCTGGTCATCTCGGTCAAGACGGTGGAGACCCATGTGTCCGCCGTACTGCGCAAGTTGCAGCTCTCCAACCGGCACGAGCTGACCCGCTGGGCGACCGACCGCCGGCTGGTCTGACCGGACCGGCGGTATACCCCGGCACACACGACGGCGCCCGTCCTCGGAACGAATCCGAGGACGGGCGCCGTCGACGTGTCGCCGGTGTCCCCGTGGGCCTAGCCGGGTCGAATGGCCGCGAGGAACGGCATCGAGTCCAGCGGCGCCTTGGTCACGGTCTTGCCCGGACGCGGGGCGTGCACGATCTGGCCGTTGCCGATGTACATGCCCACGTGCCGGTTGTCCGAGTAGTAGAACACCAGGTCGCCCGGCTGGAGGGCGCTCTTGGCGATCTTGGGACCGTCGTTGATCTGGGTCCAGGTGGTGCGGCTGAGCGAGACGTTCGCCGCCTTCCAGGACGCCTGGGTCAGGCCGGAGCAGTCGAACGAGCCGGGGCCCTCGGCGCCGGAGACGTACGGCTTGCCGATCTGCGCCAACGCGTAGCTGATCGCGGCCTGGGCCCGGCCGGAGGCCGGGATGTTGGTCGCCGGCGCGGTGTCCTTCTCCTTGTCCCGCGAGCTGCGGTCGGGCGTACGCGAGGTGTCGCCCGCGTGCTCGTCCGAGTCGAGGACTTCCTTCTTCTGCTGCTCGGTGAGCGTGTTCAGCAGCCGCTGGGCCTCGGAGAGCTTGGCCTGGATGTCGGCCTTGTTCTTGTTCAGCTCGGTCCGCAGCTTCTCCAGTTCCGCGAGCTGCGAGGAGGCCTCGGTGCGGTCCTGCTGGAGAACTCGGGCCTGCGCCGCGATCTGCTTCAGCTTGGCGGCCTGCTGGCCGTCGAGCTGGGACATCATCTGCGACTTCTGCAGGTAACCCTCGGGGTCGCCGCTGAGCGCGAGCGAGAGCGACGGCGGCAGGCCGCCGCTGCGGTACTGGTTGGCCGCCAGGACACCGATCTGGTCGCGCAGGGC
>NZ_JBVHLU010000028.1:0-109291 GCF_055558835.1 Embleya sp. NPDC025285 | reverse complement strand
GCGACACCCCGAACACCGCGTCCTCGGCCGGGTCCTCGAAATCGATCACCTCGCCACCCGAACGCATCGGCGCCAACGCACCCAACGCGACACCATCATCGGCATCACGCTTGAAATAGATGTTGAAGAACGCCAGGAACCGATGCCAGGCCACACCCATACTCGGCTTGAGTCCGATGGTGATCGCCCACGTCATCGAGATGACGATCTTGACCGTGGCGACGATGAAGATCAGGTTCTCCAGCGTGCCGTCGGAGAGGTCCGCGAACGCGACCACCAACGGGTAGCTCACCCAGTAGCCCGGCTCGTACGCGTCGACTCCCGCCAGCGCGCCCTCCAGGCCACGCAGCATCATGATGCAGACGCCCACCGAGCCGACCACGAACTCGACGAAGTACGCCTGGCCGAACCTGGACCCGGCGAACCGGCTCTTGCGACCGGGCCGGCGCGGATGGGAGGACTGCCGGATCGCGATCAGCACCAGGATGCCGACGATGGTCATCAGGCCCATGAACTCGGTGAAGACCTCGAACACGTCCCAGTGCCCGAGACCCCACAGCGCGAATTTTGGCGAGAAGAGTTGGCCGTACGCGTTCACCAGGGTCAGGATCAGCGCGCCGAACCCGACCATGACGAACCAGTGCGCGGCACCGACGATGCCCCAACGGAGCATCCGGGTATGCCCGATGGTCTCGGTGAGCATCGTGCGCAGACGCGTGCCGGCCGCGTTGGTCCGGCCGCGCACGGGCTGCCCGAGTTTGACGAACGAGTAGATGTAGGCGGCGGTGCGCCCGAGTAGGGCGAACCCGATCACGCTGATCAGCAGCGAGATCACGATCCCTGCGAGTTGCATGCTGTTCGGCTCCTCCGGTGGGACGTCCCTTCCGGGGCGTGTATCGGCCGACTGGGCAAGGCCGCTCGGGCGCCCTACCCATTGGTAACTTGACCACTGCGTCGATGATATCGGCCCGCCCGACACCGCCGACCTCGCGGGTTTCGCCCGCTTCGCCCCGACCGCGCCGCACGTTCCGATCCGACCGGCCGGCTCGCCAGTTGTGTGACGCACCGTCAGATCAGTCAGCATGCATGCTGCCATGTCGGAGCGTCGAAATCCGCAACAGGTCCCGGCATCGCGCCGTCGTCATCCGGGCACGGGATCGAAACCCTCGGCGCTCAACCGAACTGCGAGCGTCACATGCGATGCGCGTCCTCGGTCGGGTCGTGCCGATCGGTTCGAATTCGGGTTCGCGCCGAACCTGCTCCCGGGCGGCTTCGACCGGCTCCACCAGCGGGTATGGACGTGCACCGGGCACCGACCTCGGCACCGTCCCCGCATGGCCGCTCGCAAACGCTTGACCTGGCGGTCACTCCGAGAAATCGTGAAAGTGCGGAGCGATTCGGGTACTTCGCTCCGGCTCGTCCGATCTTCACGAGAAAGGGTCCCGAATGGCCGTCTCTCCCCCCGCTGATTGGACCACCAGCAGTTATTCGCAGCATCAGAATTGTGTGCAGTGGCGCAGCCCGGATGACGGGGACATCCGTGTCGCCGACTCCAAGGCCGGCCCCGACGGGCGGCAGATCCCGGTGGCACGAACCGCCTGGACGGCGTTCGTGGACGGACTCAAGCGCGCTTGACCCGAGGCCGTCGCCCGGGCGGGGGCACCCGCGCACGGGTGCCTTCGCCCGGGGTTCGCGAACGCTGCCAGTTCGGGTTCGCGCGTACGGCGCGCCGCTACCAGGCTTGCGCGGCGCGCCGCTACGAGGCTTCGTGCGCGGCGCGCCACTCGGGGGCGAGGACCGACCAGATCTCGGTGTCCTGGCGCACGCCTCGGTAGGGGTAGTTCTGCCGCTGGACTCCTTCGCGGCTCATGCCCAGGCGCTTGGCCACGTTGATGCTCGGGGTGTTCTCGGCGGGCACCAACCACTCCACCCGGTGCATGCCGCGTTCCCGGATCGCCCAGTCGATGATCACCCGGGCCGCGCGAGTGGCCAGCCCGCGGCCGGCGACGGTCGGTTCCAGCCAGCAACCGGCCTCGCAGTTGCCCGCGGCCACGTCGAAGGTCGGGAACAGCACGCCGCCCACGAGGAGTCCGTCGACCCAGATGCCATACACCCGACCGGCGTCGGCGGCGGTCTTGTCCGCGTAGCCCTGGAGCCACTTCCGGGCGGAATCGAGGTCTGCCGCGACGTCGGGCAGGCCGACGTATCGACCGATGAAATCCCGGCCGCGGTCGATGTGGGCGAGGAACTCCTCGGCCCGCCAGGGCTCCAGCGGCCGCAACTCGGCTCCGTCGCCCAGGGATAGCGCGAACATTCCCGTCCTTCCGCAATGACCGTGCAGGATCGCCGATCGATCATGCGGATTCTAGGACGATCTTGGGTCGGCTCGGACGGTTTCCACACCACGGCGTCACCGCAGACCAGCGCGAGCGCGGTGTTCCACGACCACACCGCGGCCGGAAAGTTGAAGGCGGAGATGACGCCGACCACGCCCAGCGGGTGCCACGACTCGGACAGCCGATGCCCGGGCCGTTCCGAGGGCATGGTGCGCCCGTAGAGCTGCCGGGAGAGGCCGACCGCGAACTCGCAGACGTCGATCATCTCCTGTACCTCGCCGCGCACCTCGGTCCGGATCTTGCCCCCTCCAGGGTGATCGGCTCGGCCACGTCCTCCCGGTGTTCGGCGAGCAACTCGCCCAGGCGTTTCACCAGTGCCCCGCGCACCGGGCGCCGGTGTCGTACGCCAGGTCTCGTAGGCCCGCCGCGCGGCCGTGACGGCCTCGCTCACCTGCTCCGGCGTCGAGGAGACGAGCCTGCGCAGCACGCCACCGGTGATCGGGGTACGCACGACCACGTCCCCGGCGTCGGGTCCGGGCGCGGCCCCACAGCGACGCAGGCACGCGTCGGCCCGTGCCCGCTGCGCCTCGGTGTCGGGGAGGCGGGCAGCGGAATCGGGCATGTCGTCTCCTGCTCGGGGCCGCGGCCGGTCGCGGCGTCGCGGGTGTGCGGGAATCACGCCGGTGCGGAGGGTGGCACCGCCAACTCGGTGCGGGCCTCGGCGAGGGAGGTGTCCCGCTGCGCGGCGTAGAGGTCGATCGGGTCCTGTACGGGTCGGCCGATGGTCTCCGCCAGCCAGGGCCGGTCGTAGTGCGTGCCGGAGCGGGTGGCGTCCCGGGTGCCCGCGTCGGTCAGGTTGGATTGGAAGATTCCGGCGGCGGAGCGCGGCAGGAAGTCCTCGTACACGATCGGCTCGGCCTCGATCCAGCCCTCGTCCAGGAGTGCGGCGAGGTCCTGCGGCGGCTGCCGCTCCGTCGGGCGTCGCTCCGGTGCGGTCGCCCGGTAGGTGAAGAACGCCTGCTCGTTCAGGGCCAGTTCGCGCTCGGTGCGGGGGAAGCGCGCGGTCCAGACCGCACGCGCGAGCTCGGCCCGGTCCACCGCCGTGACCCCGGCGGCCCGCCGGTCGGTCTCGGTCATCAGGTCGTCGTACAGCGCCCGGCCGGTCGTGGTGAGCGCGATGCCGCGGGCCTCGACCTCGCCGAAGCGGACCCGCAGTGTCCCGAACTCCGTGCCGCCGTCGGCGCTGCGGAACCGCCGCTTCTCCTCCAGGGCCCGGAAGGAGGTCTGCCGCAGCAGCACGTCGGGGCCGTCCCAGCGGGGTGGGCCCTGGATCTCGTCGATCATGGTGATCCCGCGCCGGCCCATCTCCGCGTAGAGCCGGTCGATGTCCAGCACCCGCGGCGTGAGGTGGTTGATGTGCGTACCGGTCACCCCGCCGATGTCCGCGGCCACCGCGGACACCCGGGCCAGTTCCCGGTACCAGGCTCCGTCGATCGGGTCGGAGGACAACCGGAAGGCGTCCACGGCCAGGGCGAGGAAACGTTCGGCCGGCTCCGGATCGAGCCCGCCGTCGCGCTCGGCCCGATCCGCGAGTTCCAGGAGCTCGGCGGGAAAGAGTTCACGCCGGGCGAGGAAGGCTTCCAGACGTGTCTGGAGATCCTCGTCGAAGAAGCGACGATCGGCGCTGGTGAGCAGGGAGGTGAAGACCCGGAAGGGATTGCGCGCCAACTCCGCCGGTTCGGTCGGCCGAAACGCGGTGGACACCACCGGTACCGAACTGCTGCTCGCCTCGCGCAGGTCGTAGAAGCCGACGGGACGCATCCCCATCGCGCCGAAGATCGCCGCGACCTGCCGCAGTTCGCCGGGTGTGCCGACCCGGATCGCCCCGTGCCGCTCCGCCGCGACCCGCTCCACGCCGCCGAGTCGACCGGCGTCGCCGTCGACCCGCGAGACGTCCTCGTTGATCTCCGCGACGGCGGCCGACAGCGTGGTGTAGGCCGGGACTTCGGTCCCGTACATGTCCGACAGACGGCGGGCGAAGGCGGCCCGCAAGCGCCAGGCGGGTACGGTCCCCATGAGTGCTCCTCGATCGGTCGGCGGCCGGAGCCGGGTCGGCGTCGAGGTCGAGACCTCGCGCCGTGGATCATTCGACCTCCCAGTCGTACCCACGCGCCGGGCGTGCGCACTCCCACCATCTCGCCGCCACGCCCGCCCCGGCGCACGCCGCGCCCGCGGGCCCGACCGTGGTGCGCCGTCCGGGCGAAGCGATCGCGACGCGGCGGCTTCGCGGCGGATGCACGGCGCCGACACTGCACGGATTTGACAAGACACGGAGTGTGCGCTCCTACGCAACGATGATTTGTCGCTTCAGCGATGACCAGACAATCACCGAAGACCTTCGAGCAAGCAAAAACTCGCGCATCATCGATCAATTTCGCTCTTCAACGACCCGATGCTCCTGATCGGGCATCCGTCCACACTTCGGCAGGGTCGCTCGCAAGGGTGATGGTTCTCCTCGTTGGGATGAATACCCGGGGGTCGGCGTGTGCCGGGCACGAAAGCCTCGTTATCCGCTCCGAAGCCGATCCGCGACCCACACGCTTCGACAAGCACCCCCGGGGCCGGCCTGCGCACGCACCGACTTCGGCGGTCGTACGAACCAGGAGCCGATCACGCCACGCACGTCGAAATCCGCATCCGGCCCCGCCCCGCACGACGAACCACGGTCCGCCGCCATCCGGGCGGGCCGCATCCGTCCACGCCCCGTCGTCCTCGCGGCCATCGCCCTCGGCGTCGCCGGCGTCGGCATCGCCGTCGCCTGGACCCGAGCCGCCGGCCAACCGGGATCGGCCACCCTCGCGCTCGTTCTCGCCGCCGTCTCCCTCGTCGTACTCGCGCGCTCCGACCTGGGATCGACGCCGCCGCGGCTGACCGTCCAGGGTTTCCTGGCCATCGCCGTGGGGACCGTGCAGACCCTGTCCTTCCCGCCCGCGGCCGCGCCCTCCCGCGCCCTGTTGTGGCCGCTGCTCGCCTTCCTCGCGATCGCCCTCGCCATCACCGTCGGCGTAGCGGTCCGGCAACTGACCGTCCTCGCCCGCTTCGAGGGCGCGTGCGCGCGCCGGGTGCGCACGGCCCTGGACACGTGGTTGATCGGCGCCTCGGTGGTCGCCCTGGGCCAAGCCCTCGCCCGGCACTGCGCCGCCGGCGAACACCGACACGAACCCACCACGGTGACGTGGGTGATGGTGGGGTGGTTGTGCGTCGACATGCTGCTGTTCTGCCTGGCGCCGGTACTGTGCGCCCGGCCCGTGCGGGGGCGCCGAGCCGCCGCGACCCTGGTCGCGCTCGTACCCGCCGTGGTGATCGGCGTCGAGGGCCTCGACGCGCTCGGGCACGCGACGGCCACCTGCACGGATCGGCTCTCGGCGGCGACCCGGATCGCCGGGATGCTGATGATCACGTTCGGGGCCTGCCTGTGCGCCGGCACCCGAACCGCGATCACCGTACGCTGCCGGGCGGCCACCGGTGCGCTGACCGTATGCGTCCCGGTGCTCGCCTGCGTGGCCATCGTCTGTGCCCACACGCTCGCCGGCCACCGACCCGACCGGTTCACCCTGGGCGTCGCCGGCTCCATCGTGGCCGCGTTGTGGATGCGCCAATGCCTGACCCACGCCCGCAACCTGCGACTCGCCGAGCAACTCGCCGCCCGCAGGCCGCACATCCCGCGCCAGACGACCCGGCGAACGCGCTGACGGGCACCGCCGCCGAGTCGCCCCGAACACTCCGGCGCAACCGCCCGGGGCCGCCCGGCACGCGCCGGGCCGACATCCGCCGCCGCGCCTCGGGCCGGTGCGCACCCGCGAACGTCGACTCGCGAGAATGGGCGACCATGGCACCGAAGATCGAACTGCTCCTGCCCACCGCTGCCGACGCTCGGCTGCGCACCGAGGTCCATCACGTCTTCCACGACGTCGCGCGCCTCGGCGGCGCGATCGGCTACCTGACACCGCCGGCCAAGCCCGCCACCGACGCCTGGCTCGAGGACGCCCTCGCCGCCGTCCGGGCCGGCGACGCCGCGTTCATCGTCGCCCTGGTGGATGGCGCCGTGCGGGCGACCGGCCTGTGGCGGCGCAGAGCAGAGCCGGTCTTCGCGCACACCGCCGAGGTGGAGAAGGTGATGGCACACCCGGCCGGCCGCGGCCTGGGCCTGGGGCGCCTGCTGATGACGGCCCTGATAGACAACGCGCGCCGGGCCGGGATCGAGACCCTCGCGCTGGGCGTCCGGGGCAACAACCACGGCGCGATCGAGTTGTACGAGGAGCTCGGCTTCACCGTCTGGGGTCGCCTGCCCAACGTCATCGAGATCGACAACGAGCGCTTCGACGACATCCGGATGGCCCTCTCCCTCGGCCACGGCCCCGACGTCGTGCTGCGCGGCTCCACGCCCGGCGGACCGGGCTCATCACCCCGGCGCCCGCTCACCCGCTGAGCGACCCGAGACCACTGTTCGGCCCCGCCCGACTCGGGACGCCGCCGACTCCGGCTCGTCGTCGGCGCCGCGGAAAGCGGCGATCGTGCCCGGTACCGCCAGCGCGGGCGCGATCTCCAGGATGACGTCGGAGAAAGCCCGGATGCGTGTGTCCGCGTCGTCGCGGGAACGCCAGACCAGGCCGTGCTCGATCGGCGGCATGTCGGGAGCCGGGACGAAGCGGATCTCGGGGTGTTGGTACAACATCGGCAGTTGTGCGTCACCGGGCACCATCGCCCGCCCGGCGGCGACCTGCGCCAGCGCTTGCGGATACGTGGCGCACGGTTCGCCGCGCCGCCCGATCACCCGCCCGGCGGGGGTCCGGCGGGGCGTATGGAAGTCGGCCCAGGATCCGGGGACCGAGTCGGCCATCGTGACGAACGCCTCCCCCGCCAGATCCTCGAACGAGAGCATGTCGCGTCCCGCGAGGCGATGCTTCGCCGGCAGTGCCATGTACCTGACGCTGCGCGTGATCACCGGGCCGATCGTCAGGTCGGGCTCGTCGACCGGCAGCGTGATCAGCAACAGGTCGGCGTCGCCGTCGCGCAGTTGTCCCACATGGTGGTGCAGGAGGGTCTCCACGACGTGCACCGCGCAGTCCGGGTTGCGCCGCTCGAAGACCTCTCGCGCGGCGGTCACGAAGCGCCCGGCCTGAATGCCCATGAACCCGACGGTGAGCGTGCCGGTGATGCCCCGCCCGGCGAGTTCGGCGCGGTCCATCGCGCGCTGGATGCCCTCGTACAGCGGCACCAGGTCGTCACGCAGCCCGCGTCCGACGGTGGTCAGCTCGACCCGCCGACTGGTGCGTTCGAACAGGGTGACGCCGAGGCGCCGCTCGATCTTCTTGATCGTGGTGCTCACCTGGGCAGTGGACACATACAGGCGCGTGGCGGTGCGCCCGAAGTGCAACTCCTCGGAAAGCGTCAGAAATATCTCCATCTCCGCGCGTTCCATCGTCCCCACCCATTCCCCGGATCCATCACCTGACGTAGACAATCCTCCCGCATCGTTCACACAGCCTGAACAATGGGGCGCCGGTCGGGAGGCAGGGGCGGCCGACGGTCACGGTGCTCGCGCGTTCGGGGTGCCCACCCGGCTCGCCGACGCGCCTCGACTCGGGTACGGGTGGTGGCGATCGGTACGGCGCCGACCCGGTGGGCGATCGGTCGGCTTCCGAGCGCCGTGCGGTAGCGCCGGTTCGTCTCCACGAGTTCCAGGCGCACGATCATGTCGGCGATACAGGCCGAGAGTTCGTGCACGGCGCGCTCCGGCCGAGCGCGGCACGCCGCGCCGCAGCGCTCCGGGCCGGTTTGCCGGCGCGCTCGGGAGGAGCGCGTGGGCGGGCGCCCGATCGGCTCCGGGGCACGACCCGTCGCCGACCGGGCATCCTCGACTACGCGAGCAGGTCCTCGTGGTTGTGCACCACCAACCAGGCCTGGTCGAACCGTCGCGCCACCGCCGTGTTGCGGATGTGTTCGGGGGGCGGCGTCGAGCCGTCGGCGGCGGAAGCGAAGTCGACCCGCAGGGTGTAGCGGGCCAGCGCGGTGTTGCCCCAGACGTCGATCACCTCGTCGCTCGCGTGGATCCCGGTGACCACGGGCGCGTCCGGGCCGACCGGTCGCGCGGCACGGATCCGGTCCAGGTCGGCCCGGCCGAAGAGGAGTTCCGGCGCGGCCGAGTCCCAGATGGTGGCGTCGGGGTGGATGCGGGCGTCGATCCGCTCGCGGTCGCCGGCCGTGAAGCCGGCGTAGATGTCGAGCAGGGCGCTCCACACGGCGGCGCGGTCCTCGGCCGACCCTGCGGGTCGGTGCGTGTCGCGCGGGGCGGCGTCGGTCATGGCACGAGTGTCCTTTGCGTCGGGGGTGGGTCGGGTCGCGGACGCGGCGACGGGTGGGGGCCGGCGAGGTGTACCCCCCGGACCGCGTCCCGCGACGGTCAGGCCGCCAGGTCCTCGCGGACGATCCGGCCGCTTTGCATGACGAACGACAACCGGCCGAGCGCCGAGATGTCGTGCAGCGGGTCGCCGTCGACGGCGATCAGGTCGGCGGTGAAGCCGGGCGCGACCTGTCCCAGGCGGTCCTCGGCCTTCACCAGTCGCGCCGCGGTGGTGGACACCGACTGGAGCACGCGCAGGTTGTCCAGGCCGCCCCGGGCCATCAGGAACATCTCGTACACCGCCGCCGGCACGCCCTCGACCAGGTCGGCGGGCGGGATGTCGGTGCCGTTGACCAGTTGTACGCCGGCCGCGACCGCGCGGCGGAAGCTCTCCCGATGCGGTTCGATCGCGTTCTGCGCGTTGGCGATCGAGGCCTCCTCGAAGCGGTTCTCCCGCATCCAGCCCTCCGAGTTGGTTACGCACAACGTCGGGGTCACGAACGCGCGCCGGTCGGCGAGCAGCCGCGCCGTGTCGTCGTCGAGCGCGTACGCGTGCTCGAAGGAGCGCACGCCCTGGGCCAGGGCCGCGCGGATCGCGGCCGACTCGCCGGAGTGGGCGACCACGTACGCGTCGTGCTCGTGGGCGGCCCTGACCGTGGCGGCGATCTCCTCGTCGGTCATCTCGGCGTGTTCGAAGTCCTCCCCCTCGCGCGCCAGACCGGAGTTGATGAAGATCTTCAGGTGGTCGGCGCCGGCCGCCAGTTCGCCGAGCGCGGCGCGGTAGAAGCCGTCCGGGCCGCTCGCGTAGGAGCAGTCCGCGCCCTCGCCGTGCCCGTGCGGTGTGGACAACGCACGGCCGGCGCCGAAGATCCGCGGCGCTTGGATCCAGCCGCGCCGCTGCGCGTCGCGCAACACCAGGTCGATCTGGTTCTGCTCGTGCACGCAGCGCAGCGTGGTGATACCGGCGCGCAGCGCGTCGTGCGCGCGCTGGGCGGCGCGGAACGCGGTCAGACCGGGCGACTCGTCCTCGCGCGTGTCGGAGAACGGGAAGACCACCGACAGATGCGAATGGCAGGAGATCAGCCCCGGCAGCAGGTACCGGCCGCCCAGGTCGTGCGCGTTCGCGTTCGGCGGCAGTGCGGCGCGTACCTCGTCGATGGTCGCGTCCTCGACCCGCACGCTGCGGTCGCGAAGCACCTCGCCCGTGACCACGTCGACGATGTGACAGTTGGTCAGCCACATGAGTGCGCTCACCCGACTTTCTTGAGGTTCGGCGCCAGGACGGAGCACGCGGCGCGCCGGCGCGGAAGGAACTCGACCAGCACGGGTTCGTCGTCCGCGCAGGCGTCGACCGCGATCGGGCACCGGGGGTGGAATCGGCAGCCGGCCGGCGGGAAGGCCGGGTCGGGCACGTCGCCGGGCAGGTCCACGGGCAACTCGCCGCTGCCGTCGGCGCGCGGCACGGCCGCGATCAGCGCCTTGCTGTACGGGTGGCGCGGCTCGGCCCAGACCTGGTCGGTGGGGCCGCTCTCCACGACGGTGCCCAGGTACATCACCGCGACCGTGTCGGCGATCTGCCGCACGATGGAAAGGTCGTGCGAGATGAACAGCAGGCCCACATTGCGCTCGCGGGCCAGTTCGAGCAGCAGGTTGGCCACCGACGCCTGCGCGGAGGCGTCCAGCGCGGCGATCGGCTCGTCGGCGACGATGCAGGTGGGTTCGGCGGCGAGCACCCGGGCGATGGCGATGCGCTGGCGCTGGCCGCCGGAGAACTCGTGCGGGAAGCGATCGGCGAACTCGGCCGGCAGGCCGACCCGTTCGAGCAGTTCGCGGGCCACGCCGCGGCCCTTGTCGCGGGTGCCGCCGGCCAGGACCACCGCGTCGGAGATCTGTTCGCCGACCCGGCGGCGCGGGTTCAGCGACGCGTACGGGTCCTGGAAGACCATCTGGAGGCCGCGTTGCCTCGTCGGGCGCGAGCGCAGTCCGAGTGGGGCGACCGGGCGTCCGTCGAACTCGACGGCGCCCGAGGACGGCTTGAGCAGGCCGACCGCGGCCTTGCCCAGGGTCGACTTGCCACAGCCGGATTCGCCCACCAGGCCGACCACCTGCCCCGGTTGCACCCTCAGGCTCACTCCGGCCACGGCGCGCACGGCGGGCCGACCCGGCGAACGGTAGGACACGCTCACTTCGCGCAGCGTCAGCCCGATGTCCTTGGAGGTGACGGCGATGGTGGAGGTGAGGGAGGACAAGGTCATCGGCTATCCACCTTCGAAGCGGCGACGGCGAGCGGGTCGATCGGGCAGGCCCCGGCGTGGGTGGGGGTCAGCGCCAGCAGTCGCGGGCGCTCCTGTCGGCAACCGTCCACCGCGTGCGGGCAGCGCGGGTGGAACGCGCATCCGCCGGGCGCCTGACCCAGCTTGGGCGGCGCCCCGACGATCGGCACGAGCGCCGCGGTGCCGCCGTCGGGGTGCGGCAGCGCGTCCAACAGGCCCCGGGTGTACGGGTGTCGCGGCTCGCGCAACACGTCCGCGCGCGGCCCGCTCTCCACGATCCGGCCCGCGTACATCACGCTCACGCGGTCGGCGAGCGCGGACATCACACCGAGGTCGTGCGTGATGATCAGCACCGACAGGCCGTTCTCCCGGCGCAGCCGGTCCAGCAGGCGCAGAATGCCGGCCTGGACGGTGACGTCGAGCGCGGTGGTGGGCTCGTCGGCGAGCAGCAGCGCCGGGTCGCAGGCCAGCGCGATGGCGATGGCGATGCGCTGGCGCATGCCGCCGGAAAACTGGTGCGGATAGCGGCGCAGCGCCCGCTCGGGGTCGGGGATGCGCACCGTGGTGAGCAGTTCCACCGCACGGGCGTTGGCCGCGCGTTTGTCCAACTTCTTGTGGTGGCGCAGGTGTTCGGTGAGTTGTTTGCCGATGCTCAGCATCGGGTGCAGCGAGGTCATCGGGTCCTGGAAGACCATCGCCACCCGGTTGCCGCGCAGGTCGCGAACCTGACGCGGCGTCATGGTCAAGACGTCCTGGCCCTCGACGAGCATCCGCCCGCTCGCGCTGCCGCCCTGGGGCAGCAGTCCGAGCAGGGCGAGCGCGGTCATCGTCTTGCCGGAGCCGCTCTCGCCGGCCAGGCCGACGATCTCGCCGCGGCCCACGGTCAGGTCGACGCCGTCGATGGCGCGCAGTCGTTCGCCGTCGGGTCCGGGCAGTTCCACGACGAGGTCGCGGATCGCCAGGAGCGGTTCGTCGTCGGCGACCGGCGGGGTCGGGGTGTCGTTCATGTCCGTCACTTTCGGATCGCCCGTGCCGTACGCGGGTCCAGCGCGTCCCGCAGGGTGTCGCCCAGGAAGTTGAAGGCGAGCACCGAGAGCAGGATGGCCGCGCCGGGGAAGACCGCGACCCACCACGCGTCGAAGTTCGCCGAGCCGGCGTTGACCATCGCGCCCCACTCGGCGGCGGGCGGTTGTGCGCCCAGGCCCAGGAAGGACAGTCCGGACAGCAGCAGTACGGCGTTGCCCAGGTCGAGCGCGGCGAGCACGGCGACCGGGCCGGCCAGGTTGGGGCGCAGGTCCACGGCCAGCACCCGCCACCCGGAGGCGCCCAGGAGTCGGTCCGCCTGGACGAAATCGGATTGGCGCAGGGTCAGCACGAGTCCGCGGACCACGCGGGCGTAGGTGGGCCAGCTCACGATCACCACCGCGAGCACGGCGTTGGTGAGGTTGGGGCCCAAGGCCGCGACCACGGCCATGGCCAGGATGATCGCCGGGAAGGCGAGCACCAGGTCGGCGCAGCGCATCACGACCATGTCGATCCAGCCGCCGAAGTAGCCGGCGACCGCGCCGAGCACGGTGCCGATGACCATCGCGAGCACGACCAGCAGCAGTGCCAGCGGGAGCGAGATGCGGGTGCCGTGGATGACCCGGGAGAGGATGTCGCGGCCGAGTTGGTCGGTGCCGAACCAGTGTTCACCGGACGGCGACTGGTACTTGGGCCATTTCTGGGCGAGCGGGTCCTCGGGCGAGATCACCGACGCGAAGATCGCCGCGATCAGGAAGACGCCGATGATGACCAGGCCGGTGATGGCCAACGGGCTGCGCCACGGCGACTTGCCGGGGCGGCGCTTGCGTCGCGGGGCGGGGTCGTCCGTGCCGGTGCGGTCGGCTCCGAGCCGATCGCCGAGGAAGAGGCGCGTGGCGTTCACGAGAGGCGAATCCTCGGGTCGATGACCCCGTAGAGCAGGTCCACGAGGAGGTTGATCACGACGTACACGACCGCGACGAACAGGCAGACGCCCATGATGGACGGCAGGTCCAGGTTGAGCGCGCTCTTGTACGCGTACTGGCCCAGGCCCGGCCAGGACAGCACGTTCTCGACCAGGACGGTGCCGGCGAGCATGCCACCGAAGGTGAGCCCGGCAACGGTCAGGATCGAGGTGAGTGCGGGTCGCAGCACGTGCCGGCGGATCACGGTGGACTCGGGCAGGCCCTTGGCCCGGGCGGCGCGGACGTAGTCGTTGCCGAGGGCTTCCAGGACCGCGGCGCGGGTGAAGCGGGTGAGCACGCCGATGTTGAACGCGGCCAGCACGCACGCGGGCAGGATCAGCCGGGAGAAGGCCTCGCCGAAGGTGCCCGTGTCGCCGGTGAGCAGCGAGTCGAGCGTGTACAGGCCGGTGATGTCCTGGGGTGGGATGGCGCCGGGGGACAGTCGCCCGCCGGCCTGGATCCAGCCGAGTTTGAAGGAGAACAGGTAGAACGCGACCTGGGCGAGCCAGAACACCGGCATGGACACACCCGCGAGGCTGACGACGCGGATGATCCGGTCCGGCCAGCGGTTGCGGGTGACCGCCGCGACGATGCCCAGTCCGACGCCGATCACCAGCGCCAACACGATGGCCACCAGGGCGAGTTCGAGGCTGGCGGGGACCCGGTCGGCCAGGTCGTCCCAGACCGGTCGGTGGGTCTGCTGGGAGGTGCCCATGTCGCCGTGCAGCAGGTTGTTCAGGTAGGTGCCGTACTGGGAGGGCAGGGACTCGTCGAGCCCGTTCTTCGCCTTGAACGCGGCGACCGCGGCCGGGTCGTTCTGGGCGCGGTCGCCGAGGTTGGCGGCGACCGGGTCACCGGGCACGGAGTGGGTGAGCACGAAGGCCAGGATCGTGATGCCCACGCACAGCAGCAGACCGACGGACAGCCGCACCAGCACGAAGCGGGCGAAGGGATGGGAGCCGCGCGCGGCCCGGGGGCCGGCGGCCGCACCCTTGCGGGGTGCGGCCGTCCGGGGGGTGCCGCGCTCGACCGTGGGGTCAGCCGAGCTTGTCGACATCGATGTACCAGATCGGGTTGTAGTGCAGGTTCTTCACCGAGTTGTTCGCGGCGATCACCTGTGCGGGCTGGAGGAGCGGGATGAACGGGCCGGTCTTGTTCATCGCTTCCTGGAGCTGCTTGTAGAGCTGGACGCGTTCGGCGTCGGAGGTGGCGACCTTGGCCCGCTGGGCGAGGGCACTTACCTCGGCGTTGCCGTCCGCCTTCCAACCGGCGCGCTTGGCGACCAGTTCACCCGGGGTGAAGGCGAGGTAGTCGCTGGCGTCCGGGTAGTCGGCCTGCCACCACCAAAGGCCCATCGCCTCGGTGCCGTTGCGGTAGGAGTCCAGTGCGGTCTGGGTGGGGGCCGGCTTGAGGTTGACGGTGATGCCGACCTCCTTGAGGTTGGCCTGGACCCGCGCGCCGAGGTCGCCGAAGTTTATCCCGTTGATGGTCACGTCGGAGGCGTAGTACAGGTCGACGCTGGGGTTGTTCAGGCCGGCCCGGGCCAACGCGGCCTTGGCGCGCGGGACATCGCGCACGATCGCCTTGGCCGGGTCGAGCGCGCCGGTGAAGAAGCCGGGCACGATCCCGGCGGCCTGCGCGGAACCGGCGCCGGCCACGTCCAGCAGGCTCTTGTAGTCCACGCCGTAGCGCACCGCCTCCTGGAAGTCCTTGTTGGAGGTGGTCGGCGAGATGGCCGGGTTGTCGTTGGTGAACAGGAACGCGGTGGTGGGCGTGGGCTGTTGCAGCACCTGCGCCTGGCCCTTGACCTTGACCGCCTGGTCCGGCGACATGTCCAGGGAGACCTGGCTCTCACCGCTGAGCACGTTCAACTGCTGGGTGTTCGCGGGCACGTTGCGCACCACGACCTTGGCGTACTTGGGCTTGGCGCCCCAGTACTTGTCGTTGCGGGTGAGGATGACCTCACTGCTCACGTCGTACTTGGTGATCTTGTACGGACCGCTGCCCTGCGAGTCGGTGTTGAGGAACTGCTCGGCCTTGTCGCCCTGGTCGGCGCCGGCCGCGTCGGTGCCGCCGTGCGCGGCGACGGTCGTGGAGTTGACCACGCCGAGCGCGGGGGTGGCGATGCGGAACGGCAGCGCGGGGTCGGCGGCCTCGGTGGTCAGCACCACCGTGTGCTCGTCCTTGGCGGTCGCGGTGACGCCGTCGAGCAGGAAGGCCGGGTTGCCCTTGAGGTTCTTGACCCGGTTGAACGAGAACACCACGTCCTTGGCGGTCACCGGCGAGCCGTCGGAGAACTTGGCCTCCGGGCGCAGCGGGAAGGTGAACGTCTTGGCGTCCGGGGCGACCTCGTAGGACGCGGCGAGCAGCGGCACCGGCTTGGTCACGTCGCCGCCCGCGAAGGTCAGCAGCGTGTCGTACACGGGACGGGTGACCAGGATCCCGGTGGGCTCGAACGTGCGGCCGGGGTCGGCGGTCTTGAGACTGAACGAGGTGTCGACGACGAGCGTGCCGCCGCCCTCCGCGTCGCCGGACTGCTTCTTGGCTCCGCCGCACGCGGCGAGCATCAAAGCGGCGGCGACGGTGACCGCCAGTGGGGCGGCGGCCCGGCGTACGGCCTTGGCCCGGCGACTGTCCCCGATGGGGTGATTGCCCTGCATGGCGTACCTTCCTCGAGCCACCCGATCGGCCGATGACGGAACCGAGTGTTTGATCTGGCTGAACGGTGGGCTCGAAAGTAGGCGTGGCCGAGCGTGATGGTCAATGACTTTCTCGGCCGTCTCGAAATTTGGGACCAAAGATCCATTCAACGTGATCGCACGTCCACGTGGAGCGACGATTTTTCGCCTTGATAACGGTTTGATGACTGCTCAGAGCCCTCTCGGGACCTCGCGGGCGTCATCCGGCGCACCCGTCGGCGGCGTTCACCGCGGTGCCCGGCCGGCGGGATCCACCCGGTCCCACTCCGGTGGCCATCACCCGGACGACACCGTGATCTTGACGGGGAGTCAGCTTCGTGCCTATGTTCGCCCCGAAGCGTTCAACCACATTGAACACGTCATGAAGCACAAGCCAGGATCCGCGAGTCGAGGGTGCTCGGCACCGGAGCGAACGGGGATCGGACCATGCTGGGTGACCGACTGCGCGAGCTGCGCCAGGCGCACGACCTGACCTTGCGTCAGTTGGCCGTCCAAGCCGGTATCTCGGCGGGGATGCTCAGTCAACTGGAGAACGGCGCCGCGGAACCGAGCCTGAGCACCCTGCGCAAGCTCGCCCGCGTCTTCGACACCTCCATCGCGACCCTGTTCGACGATCCGGACGTACCGCGCGTGGCCGTGACCACGCGCGAGCAACGTATGCGGCTCGGCGCGGCCCGCCAGCACATCACCTATTCCAGGCTCACCCCCGGATCGGGCGATCTCGAAGTGCTGGAGGCCGACATCGAGCCAGGCCAGGCATCCTCCGACGAGCCGTACAGCCATCCCTCCACGGAATGCGCCACCGTGCTCGCCGGACGGCTCGACGTCGAGGTGGACGGCCGCGTCCACCACCTCGAGGAGGGTGACGCGATCACCTTCGACTCGCGTCTGCCGCACCGGTTCGTCAACTCCTCCGACGCACCCGCGCGGCTGCTCGTCGCGGTGACGCCGCCGATGCCGTAACCGGCACCGCGTCGCCCGGATCCCGCGTTTGTGCCCCGAAAGGACCCAGGGCATGGATCGCACCACCGTCGACTGGCACGGCTACATACCGGCCGTGACAACCCCCTTCACCTCCCAGGGCGACCTCGATCTCGCGGCCTGGGACGAGCAGTTGGAGTGGTTCGCCGCCGAAAGCGTCGACGGCGTGATCATCGCCGGCACCACCGGCGAGTGGTACACCCTCACCGCGACCGAACGCGCCGCCCTGTTCACCCGCGCGGCCCGCCGGGTACGCGGCCGCTACACGCTGCTCGGCGGTTGCAACGCCTACACCGCGTCCGCCGCGATCGGCCACGCCCGCGCCGCGCGGGCGGCCGGCCTCGACGGCATCCTGCTCACCCCGCCGCCGTACGTGGTGCCCAACCCGCGCGAGACCGCGGCCTTCTACCAGGACGTCTCCGCCGCCGTCGACATCCCGATCTGCGTGTACAACTGGCCCCGCGGCACCGGCCTGGACCTGGACACCGACACCCTGTGCGCGCTGGCCGAGGTGCCCAACGTGGTCGCGATCAAGAACTCCACGGGCGACTTCGGCGCCTTCGTCAAGGGCCTGATCGCGCTGCACGACCGGGTGCGCTACTTCGGCATCACCACCGACCAGGTCGGGCTGGCCCTGATGCGCGGCATCGGCGGCGACGGCCTGATGGGCGCCGGCGCCGTACTCGGCCGCGACCACGCGGCCTTCTTCACCCACCTCGCGGCCGGCGACGAGGCCGCCGCGCTGGCCGTCGGCGCCCGCGACCGGGTGCTGATGCGAGCCTGGTTCACCGCCGACTACGGACCCCGCTTCGGCAGCGCGCCCGCCATCCTCAAGCACGCGCTGACCCTGCGCGGGGTGCCCGCCGGTCACCCCCGCCGCCCGCTGCTGCCGCTGAGCGTCGCCGAGGCCGAACAGGTACGGGCCACCGTCGCCGAACTCGGACTCCTGGCCTGATGGACCGCACCGAAGTCCTGGTCGTCGGCGGCGGGTTGCTCGGCTGCGCGCTGGCCTACCACCTCGCCCGCGCGGGTGCCGACGTGCGGGTGATCGAGAAGGATCAGCTCAACCGGCACGCCTCCGGCCAGAACGCGGGCAGCCTGCACTTCCAACTCGAGTACCGGATGATCCAACACGGCCCCGCGGTCGCCGCGCGCGCCGCCGAGGCCCTGCCGCTGCATCTGGACGCCATGCGCTCGTGGGCCGCTCTGGAGGACGAACTCGGCGAACCGTGCGGCGTGCGCCGCGGCGGCGGCCTGATGCTCGCCGAATCCCCCGAGGACATGGCCCTGCTCGCGCACAAGGCCCACCTGGAGCACGCCCACGGACTCGACGTCGAACTGCTCGACGCGCGCGCCACCCACGAACGTGCCCCCTACCTCTCCGACCGGGTGATCGGCGCCGCCTGGTGCCCCGGCGAGGGCAAGGCCGACCCACGCCTGGTCACCCACGCCTATGCCCGCGCCGCCCGCCGGCACGGCGCCCGGATCGACACCGGCGTACGGCTGACCGCTCTGCGCCACGACGGGCGGCGGTGGCTCGCCGAGAGCACCGGCGGTCGCCGACTGGCCGCGAACGCGGTCGTGGTCGCGGCCGGCGTGTGGACCGGCGAGGTCGCCGCGATGGCCGACATCCGCCTGCCCGTGGTACCCGTCGCGCTCACCATGACGGTCACCGCCGCCGCGCCGCCGCTGATCCCGCACCTGGTCCAGCACGCCGGCCGCCGACTCTCGCTCAAGCAGACCCGCGAGGGCAACATACTCATCGGCGGCGGCCGGGCCGCCAAGTTCGTCCAGCACGCCGGTGCCCTCGACCTCGACGCACGCCCGGAACTGCGCCTGGACTCGGTGTTCGCCGGCGCCGACGCCGCCCGGGTGGTGCCGGCCGTACAGCGCCTGCCGGTGCTGCGCGTGTGGTCGGGCGCCACCTCGCTGGCCCCCGACCAGCTCCCGCTGCTCGGCCCCGTCCCCCGTCGTCCCGACTTCTACGTCGCCACCGGCGGATCCGGATTCACCCTCGGCCCCACCTACAGCCGACTGCTCGCCGAGCAGGTGCTCACCGGCAGCACCGGTCTGCCCCTCGACGACTACTCCCCCGCACGGTTCGGAGCACTGAACTTTGTCTGACCACCCGGCGCAGGTGTCCATCACGCTCGACGGCCGGCCGCACACCGTGCCGTCCGGCCGCTCGCTGGCCGCCGCCCTGATCGCCACCGACCGACCCGTCACCCGCTACGACCGGGCCGGCCGCCCCCGCGCCCCCTACTGCGGGATGGGCGTGTGCTTCGACTGCGCCGTCACCGTCGACGGCACCCCGCTGGTCCGGGCCTGCCAGGAACCCGTCCGTTCGGGCATGCGCGTGGACACCGGCCGCGGGGTGCGCGCGGGCACGCCGGACGAGAGCGACACGGACACGCGCGACGAAAGCGGCCATGCAGCCGTCATAGGTGCGCGGGACGACGGCGACACGAAGACGCGGGACGAAACCGGCCGCGACGCCCGCGCGGACACGCGTGGCGACGCCCGCCCCGAGGACGTGTGATGAGCGCCGTCGAACCGCAGGTGTTGATCGTCGGTGCCGGTCCCGCCGGGCTCGCCGCCGCGGTCACCGCCGCCCACCATGGCGCACAGGTGCTGGTCGTCGACGAACAGGCCCGCCCCGGCGGGCAGATCTGGCGCCGACCCGACCCCGGAGCGGGCGGCCCCGACCCGCTCGCCGGTCCCGCCTACACCGCCGGCCGCACGCTGCTCGCCCGGGCCGCCGCCCATCCGCGGATCACCTTCGCGCACGACACCACCGCATGGGGCGTCTTCGGCACGCGCACCACGCCCGACGGCTTCGCCGCGCCCCCCGGTACGCCCGTGCCCGAGGGTCCCCGGGTCGCCGTGCACGGCCCCGCCGGAGTGGAAATCCTGCTCCCCCGGGCGCTGTTGCTCACCGCCGGCGCCTACGACCTGCCCGTGCCCATGCCCGGCTGGACCCTCCCCGGCTTCTTCACCGTCGGCGGCATCCAGGCCCTGCTCAAGGGCCACCGCACGCTCGCCGGGCGCCGCATCGTGCTGGCCGGCGCGCACCCGCTGCTGCTGATCGCCGCCGCGCAATTGGTCCGGGCCGGCGCCGACGTCGCCGAAGTCGCCTTCGCTCAGGGTCTGCCCGGCCCCGCCGAGCTGACCCGCGCACTCGCCGCACTGCCCGGCAACCGGGCCAGGGTCACCGAAGGTACGACCGCCGTGCGCACCCTACGGCAGGCCGGCGTACCGATCCGCACCCACACCCTGATCCTGCGCGCCGAGGGCGCGGACCACCTCACCGGCGCCGTATTGGCCCGGGTCGACCGGAACTGGCGGCCCATACCCGGCACGGAACGCACCGTCGCCTGCGACACGGTCGGCACCGGCTACGGCTTCGTCCCTTCCACCGAGCTGGCCCGCCAGGCCGGGTGTGCCGCGACCTGGAACGGCCCGGCCGGCGGCTGGGTCCTGGTCCACGACCACGCCATGCGCACCACGCTCCCGCACATCTGGGCCGCCGGCGAACTCACCGGCGTCGCCGGCGCCGAACACGCGGTCGCCACCGGCAAACGCGCCGCGCTGGACATCTGCCTCAGCCTCGGCATCCTCACCACCGCCGACCACGATCGGGAACTCAGCGCCGTGGACCGTGAATTGGCCACGACCATGCGAATGGCCAAGCTGCTGGAATCCACCTGCGCCCCCGACCGCGCCGCGCTGAACGCACTCGCCGACGACGACACGCCGCTGTGCCGCTGCGAGGAGGTGAGCTACGGGCAGATCCGCTGCACCATGCGGGACAACCCCGGCCTGGGCACCGCCGACGCGGTCAAACTTCTCACCCGCGCCGGCATGGGCCCCTGCCAGGGCCGCATGTGTGGCCCCGCCCTCGTCGAACTCCTGCACCAGGAAACCCACATCCCCCGGGAAACCCTCGGCCCCTTCACCGCCCGCCCCCCGATCAAGCCCCTCCCGCTCGCCGCCCTCGCCGAGGCCCACGCCACCACCACCCGCACGGCCGCACCGCCGATCGACACCGACACCGACATGTCCTAGGCACCCCGGCGTCAGCCCTGGACCTCTCTGCCGGAGCCGGACCAGTTGTCGTGCAGGCGGTCCAGGTACGAACTCGCCTGTGAACCCGGCTTCACGCCGCGTGCGAAGGCCGACATACCGGCCGGTCGAGATCGCGACGGCGCAGGGGGCCACCGGCTGCTCGCCGTCGAGGAGGTCGGGGTGACAGACCCGGCCCACGTGCCACAGTTGGGCGAAGATCCGGCTTCCGGCGGCATGCACGGCCCGCGTGGTCCGGCGCCACCCCTCGACCTGCGCCGGCTCGGTCAGCCCCGGAACGCCGGGGCCGCCCTTGCCGGGCCGGTGCGGCCGAATTCCCTCGCCGACGATCAGGCCCGCGCCGGCGCGCCGGGTGTAGTACTCGGTCGTGATCGGGGTGGGCACACCGGTGTCGTCGTCGGCCCGCGCGGGATCATCGGCGCCATCGCCGCGCGGCTGGGCAGGCGCAGCGCGGGGCCGCGACAGAGCGCCGGCAGCGGGGACTTCACGGTCCTCCTCACGGCGCGGTGAGCGGCTCGGCCCGGTAGGCGCGGTGCAGCAGATCCATGAAGGCCGGCGACCCGGGCAGGGACACGTCGCCGATGCGGAGCACCTCGACACCCGGCGTCCACGAGTTCATCACCACGGCCGCGGTCAGTGTCGGCAGGTCGGCGGGCGTGATCTCGCGGACCCGTTGCGGCACTCCGAGGCGATCCAGTTGCCGACGGACGATGGCCATCGTGGTCCCGCCCAGCACCTCGGCCTCGGGCCAGATCACCTCGGCACCATCCCAGAACGCCAGGTTCCAGATCGTCGCCTCGCCGAGCCGGCCCCGCCGGTCGACGAAGGCGGCGTCGTCGAAGCCGCGCGTGACGGCTCGGCGCAGGTAGTGGGTCTTGGCCACCTCGCCGACGTGCTTGATCTCCGGGAGCACCCGCTCATACTCGACTACGTCCAGCGTCAACGGCCCCGTCGGGCCGGTCGCGGGCGGGTCGACACGGACCAGCACTTCGGGGTCCGCGTCGCTCCCGGTCGCGGTGAACTCGCCCACCGGCGAGTACATCGTGGCCGTCAGCGAGGCGTCGGCCGGACCGGCCGCCAGCGCCGCGCGCAGGTGGGACCGTACCCGATCGTCGGACAGCGCCCGCCCGAACAGCCTCGCCGAGGCGCTCCGCAGCCGGCTCAGGTGCAGGTCGAGGCCCCGGATCCGGCTTCCGCGGACCTGCATGGCGGTGAAGTGGGCGTAGCCGGCGAAGGCCAGCGGCGCGAGTTCCTCGGCGGTCGCCGGCCGGCCGTTGCGGTGTGCGACGGGGGTCGCACGCACCGGTGGTGTCGTGCCACCGGGTGTCATGTGCCGGAGGGTCTCGTTCTGGGGTGTCGTCGTGGCGGACGGCGCGGTCGGGACGGTGTCGGTGCTCATCTGAAGTCTCCCCGAATCGTGGTCGGTCGCCCCCGCCGACGGCTCGCTCGGAGGGGGTGGCCACGAGCCTGCCGCACCTCGGCCGGGTCACCCAGAGCCCTGTTCGGCTTACGACCGGTGGTCCTACCACTGGCAGGGTCAGGCTCGCCCACCCTCGTGGTCCTACCACCGGAGATAATGGGCGGCATGAACGATCGGCCCGACAACACGGCGGCGGAGGCGGCGGATCTCGGCGGCGAGCCGATCGATCCGCGTGCCGAGATCAGCGAATTCCTGCGCAACCGCCGCTCCCGGCTGCGGCCGGAGGATGTGGGCCTGACCGGCTCGACCGGGCGGCACCGGCGCGTACCGGGACTGCGCCGCGAGGAGCTGGCCCAGTTGGCCGGCGTATCGGTGGCCTACCTCACCCGGCTCGAACAGGGCAAGGGCCACAACGTGTCGGAGGAGGTGTTGGACGCGGTCGCCCGCGCCCTGCGGCTGACCGACGCCGAGCACGCGCACCTGAACCACCTCGTCCACTGCCAGCGCCGCAAGCGCGCCTCGCCGCCGGAACGGCAACAGGTGCGTCCAGCGCTGCGGGGGCTGCTGGCCTCGCTGGAGACGGTGCCCGCGTACGTGACCGGGCAGCGCACGGACATCCTCGCCTGGAACCCGATGGCGGCGGCCCTGTTCGGCGACTGGGACCGGTTGCCGGCCCGGGAGCGCAACTGGGCGCGGCTGGTGTTCCTGCGGCCGGACCAGCGCGGGTTGTTCGTGGATTGGGAGGCCAAGGCCGCCGATATCGTCGGCGCCCTGCGGTTGGACGCCGGCTGCCACCCGGACGATCCGCAACTGTCCGCGCTCGTGGGTGAACTCTCGGTCAAGAGCGAGGAGTTCCGCTCCCTCTGGGCCAGGCACGAGGTCAAGGAAAAACACCACGGCGCGATGCACCTGCGGCACCCGCTGGTCGGCGACCTGGCCCTGTCCTTCGAATCCCTGCGCCTGCCCGACGACACCGAGCAGTCGCTGACGATGTACCACGCCCGACCGACCTCGCCCACCGCGGAGAACCTGCGCCTGCTGGCCAGTTGGGGCGCGGACACGGCGACCAGGGAAGAACCGGCACCGCGCTCCTGATTCCCCACCGACATCCCGAGCCGGAGCCGACCGCCCCGGCCGCGGTGTGCCGTGAGCCGTGAGCCGTGGGAACCGGCCACCAGGACCGCGCCGAAGGCCGACTACCGGAGTCCGACCGCCGGTGCCGTGCCGAGCCGAATGCTCACCTGGGAGCCCACATCCCGGAAGCCCAGCGCGAGCGCCACTCGCTGGGATGGCTCGGGCCGCGCTCGCCATTGCGGAAGCAGGCCGGCGGCCAGGGCATGGTGCACCGCGGCCGATGCGACCGTCCGCGCCAAGCCGCGGCCTCGACTCCCGGTGCCACCAACACACCGTGTTGCGCCACGGCCCGGGGCCAGACCTCGTAGCCGGCCGCCGCAACCACTTCAACACCTTCACGGACCACGAAAACCGGGGATCTGACGTCCGCCAAACCACTCTCGTCCGCGTCCAGCGTGTCGACCCGGGCCAGGAGTGCGGTCATCTCGGCATCGTCGCAAGCCACTTCCTCGACTTCGGCGTCGCCACCGTTGGGCTGGAAAGCCGCGCGGTCCAGATACAGGAGCGAGGCCGGGCCCAAGAGGTCGAGAACGGGCAAAAGCCCCCGCAACCGGTCGGCGTCGACAACGGCGACGTCGTCCGCGACGTCGGTGGGCAGGCCGAGCGCCTCGGCGAGCACCTCAACCGGGCCTGCGGCACCCGCCGACGCGCGTTCCGACAGCGCTGCGGATCGACACGGACCGACTCGGCGACAGCCAGGGCACGTCGGCGCTCGTGCGCGGCGCCGGAGGCGAACCGCGCCACGGACGCGCGCAGCCGGGCCACGCCTCCCGGCGGCGCGTCGGGCACGGACGGAACGGTGTAGGCGGGATCGGCCGGTACGGCGGGACTTCGCAGGGTCATGGGCCCATCCTGACCTCGGGATGTTACGGCGCACGCCGAAGCTCAGACGGCCGATTCGACCGGTTGGGGGTGCGGTGGCGGACCGGGCGGCCGGGGCCGGCGTGGCGCCGCCGCGGCCAGGGCGGTGACCCGCTCGTGCACCCGCTCGACGTGGGCCGCGGCGTCCGGGCGCAGCAGGGCACCGCGCAGGATGTGGGCCTCGTTGCGATCGGCGACCGCGCGGGGGTGTCGGCGGACGAAGTCCAGGACGCGCACCGACGACGTGCTCAGGTGGGCCGGGTGTTGGGCGCCTCCGGTGTCCGCGCGCAGCATGTGCCGGCCGGCCGCCGTCACCGATGACATCCGCGGGTGGGGCTCGCCGGTGAGAGGTACGAAGGTCAGGACGTCCAGTTCGGGTTCCTGATACAGCATCAGCTCCGGCTCGGCGTCGATCAGGTCGCGCCAACGGCGGGCGCCGCGCAGGCCGGTCACGAGCACCTCGCCCAAGCCGTCCGTCGTCGGCGGCAGCGCGCGCAGGGTCAGCCACAGCGCGGCGGCCGGGCTGCCGGACCGGGCACGATCCGGGTCGAACACGCCGGGGAGTCGCCGCGCAACGGACCCGGGCTGCTCCTCACCGTCCTCGTCGCCGTCGCCGGCACGCACCAGCAGTACGCCGCACGGGTTCGGGTGCAGGCCCTGTCGGTGCGGGTCCACGAGCACCGAGTCGCAGTCGGCGATGGCGCGCAGGTGCCGGGCGGCGGGCGTGCCGCGAAGTTCCTCCGCGTCGGCCAGCAGGGTGAAGAACCCGCCGTAGCCGGCGTCCACGTGCACGCGCACGCCGTGCTCGTGGCACAGCGGCAGGATGTCGGCGATCGGGTCGACCGCCCCGAGCGTGGTGGTGCCGGCGGTGACCACGACCGTGCCGACGCGTTCCCTGCGCAGCACCGTCACCAGCGCGTCCGGGTCCATTCGGCCGGCGGTGTCGACGGAGACGGAGTACGCCGGAACACGCAGCAGCTCGCACATACGTTCGTGGGCACCGTATCCGTCGGCACTGTGCGCGATGCCGACCTCGGGGTGGGCCTCGCGGGCCGCCCGCAGGGCCTCCAGGGCGGCGATGTCGCCGCCCGAGGTGAGCTGCCCGTGCCACGTGGCAGGGCCGAACATCGCGGCCAGGCCGGCGACGACCTCGTCCTCCAGCGCGGCGGTGGTCGACTCGTCGTCGCACGCCCGATCCTCCGGATCGACCAGCGTGGCGGCCAGCAGACCGAGGAGCGCGGCCCGAAGCGGCGGCCGGACCAGGTGCCCGGCGTAGGCCGGATGCGAGAACGGCCGGCCCGCCCGCAGGTGCTCCGCCAGCACCGCGTGCCGCGAGTCGTCGCCGGCCTGCGCGTCGGCCCACGCGGACCACGTGTCGAATGCCTCGGTCAGCCGGCCACGGGTGTCCATGATGTCCCTCCGGATGCAGCGGTTGACGGGGCGCCCGGCGGTTCGGCCGCCGCGCCACGCGCCCGTCGTCCACGCGTCGGGACAACCGCGCGAGGATCGGGTCGAGCGGAACGCAGAATGCCGCACTACCGGCGCAAACCGGACAGCAAGAGTTCCCGACCCGCCGGGCGATCATGCACACGCCTCGCACCCGGATGGCCGCCGACGCGCACCCGGCCGGCCGGCGGCCCATCCCCTCCCGGGCGCGCGGGTCGCCGGCCCCGCCCACGGCGTCGCGAGCGGGAAGTACCGGAACCCGGGACCTCGGTCCGGGCCGGTCGGTGGGGCAGGACTCGGGTCCGGGGTCGAGATCGTCAATGCGGCGGTCCGCACGGGCCGCCGAAGGCGGTGGAATGGAAGACGACTGCGTTCTCACGACGACCGCTCCTCGTCGACACGCGGCCGACCGGCCGAACGGCTCTCCTGTCCG
Source organism: Embleya sp. NPDC025285 (assembly GCF_055558835.1). NCBI lineage: Bacteria > Bacillati > Actinomycetota > Actinomycetes > Kitasatosporales > Streptomycetaceae > Embleya > Embleya sp. NPDC025285. The sequence goes on along the minus strand of NZ_JBVHLU010000028.1, from coordinate 83,234 downwards.
TCGACCACCGACAACCAGCCAAGGAGGCCCGAGGATGGGGTCCGATCACCCGCCGGCGCTCCCGGCAGCGGCCGGCGACGGCACCACCGCGCGCCGACGCGCCGGGCGGTACGCGCGAATCCGGCGCGAGGTCACGGCCTTGTCCGCGCACCGCAACGAGCTGTTGCTCGCGATTGCCTCCGCCGCGCTGGATGTACTCGCGTACGTCACGGCCGAGGAGTTCGACCCCGCCCCGGCCTCGCTGGGCCCCGGTATCGCGCTGGCGATCCTGGGTTCCGCGTTCCTGCCGTTTCGCCGCCGGCACCCGCCGGCCGTGCTCGCCGCCGTGACGGTGGTGCAACTGCTCTTCACGTTGTTCACCGACGCGTCCGCGCACAGCTACGGCTGCGCGCTGATGATCGCGGTGTACACGGTGGCCCGGTATCGCCGCCCCCTCGACATCGGGCTCGCCGCGGCCGCGGCGATGACGGTCCAGGTGGTGCGGGCGGCGCGCGGCACGGAAGCCTTCGCGGCGACCGTCGCCGGGACCCTGGGGGCGACCTGTCTGGTGATCGCGGTGGGCGTCGGCACCGCCGCGTGGCAGCAACAGCTGGCCATCAACCGGAAGTTGCTCGCGGATCGGGCGGTGACCGAGGAACGGCGGCGGATCGCCCGCGAGTTGCACGACATCGTGGCGCACCACATCACCACGATGTATCTGATGTCGGGTGGCGCTCGCGCGACCTTGGACCGCGACCCCGAGACGGCCAAGGGGGCGCTGTTCACGCTGGAGCAGTCCGGCCGCACCGCGCTGGGCGAGATGCGCCAGTTGCTCGGTGTACTGCGCAGCACCGACGCTCCCGAGGAGGCGCCCTCCGAACCCCAGCCCGGCATGCGGGAGATCGATCGGCTGATCGTCGAGTCGCGCGCGGCGGGCCTGCCGATCGACTACGAAGAGATCGGCGAGCGGCGGCCGTTGTCGCCCGCGACCGGTCTGACGTTGTACCGGGTGATCCAGGAGGCGCTGACCAACACGCGCAAGCACTCGGGCGACGCGCGGGCGTGTGTGCGGGTGCGGCATCTGCCCGATCGGGTCGTGGTCGAGGTGGTCGACGACGGCGCGGGCGGTCGGTCGTCCTCGGCCGGCATCACCGGCAGCGGATACGGGCTGATGGGCATGCGCGAGCGGGTGACCCTGCACGGCGGCACCCTGGAGGCCGGACGCCGCCCGGAGGGCGGGTTCCGGGTCGTCGCCGACGTGCCGGTGCCCGGGAACGAGCGCGAGTGGGTCGGCTGAGGCCGGACGGCGCGCGCCCCGGACGGGACTCCGTCCATCCGGGCCCACCCGCCGGAGACGACCCGAGCCGGGCCGCTGCCGTCCGGTCGGTGTCATGGTTGTAGATGCCCAGCCCCACGGCGGCGCCCGCGACGCCGAGTCCGGACAGGAGCGCCCCGCGCCGTGAAAGCAGCCGCGGCCGCAGCACGACGGTCGATGCGAGGGCGTCCGTACCGTCGGCGAACGGCTGGAGGAGGCGCGCCACTTCGGCGGCGTCGCGCGGGCGGTCGGCGGGTTTCTTGGCCAACATCCGCAATACGAGCGCGTCCAGCGCGACGGGCACCTCCGGGCGGACCCGGCTCGGTGGCTCGGGCCCGTCCGCAGGTGGGCGTACATCGGTGCCATCGGCTCACCGGTGCCGAACGGCTTGGTACCGAGCAGGGTCGTCAGTTCGTACCGTTGCGCCAGGTCCCGAGCCGTCATCCGCCTGGTTTCCCCCGTCCGCTCCCCGATCCGCCCAGCGGGATACGGGATACGGGCCGCATCCCATGGGGACCCACCGGCGCGGCACGAGCGGCGACGCCGGGTGCCCGGACCGGCCCGGTGTACTCGGCACCGCCATGCGAGGCCGCGGCGCGGGTACCCTCCTGGGAACTTCGGCGGATGGAGCGGGGCACCGCCGAACACCCCGTCCGGGTCGCCGGTTCGGCGGCACCGACCCAAGGAGATCGCACAGTGGACGCTGACGTCATCGTCGTGGGGGCCGGGCTCGCCGGTCTGGTGGCCGCGCACGAACTCACCGCGCGGGGAAGGCGGGTCGCGCTGGTCGACCAGGAGAGTCCGGCCAACCTGGGTGGGCAGGCATTCTGGTCCTTCGGCGGGCTCTTCCTGGTCGACTCGCCCGAGCAACGGCGCCTGGGCGTGCGGGACTCCTTCGAACTGGCCTGGAACGACTGGCGCGGCAGCGCCGGGTTCGACCGGCTCGACGACGAGGACGCCTGGGCGGTGCGCTGGGCCCGCGCCTACGTCGAGTTCGCGGCCGGCGAGAAGCGCTCGTGGCTGGCCGGGCTCGGCATCTCGTTCCTGCCCACGGTCGGCTGGGCCGAGCGCGGCAGCCTGCGCGCCGACGGGCACGGCAATTCCGTACCCCGTTTCCATGTCGCGTGGGGCACCGGCCCCGGGGTGTTGGAACCCTTCGTCCGGTTCGCCCGGCAGGCCGCCGCCGACGGACTGCTCACCTTCCACCACCGGCACCGGGTGGACGAGTTGATCATCGACGGCGGCGGCGCCCGAGGCGTGCGCGGTTGCGTGCTCGCCCCGGACCGCGCGCGCCGGGGCATGCCGACCAACCGGGACGAGATCGAAGACTTCGAACTCACCGCCCAAGCGGTCGTCCTGACCACCGGCGGGATCGGCGCCGACCACGACCTGATCCGCCGCCACTGGCCCGCACGGCTGGGCACCGCGCCCGCGAGCATGGTCACCGGCGTGCCCGCGTACGTGGACGGACGAATGCTCGACATCGCCGCCGCCGGCGGCCTGCGGGTGGTCAACCGCGACCGCATGTGGCACTACACCGAGGGCCTGCGCAACTGGGACCCGATCTGGCCCGGCCACGGCATCCGGATCCTGCCCGGCCCCTCCTCCCTGTGGTTCGACGCACTCGGACGGCGGTTGCCCGACCCCTGCCTGCCCGGCTACGACACCCTGGCCACGCTCCGGCACCTGCGCACCACCGAGGACCTCGCGGGCCACGACCACTCGTGGTTCGTGCTCACCCAGAAGATCATCGAGAAGGAGTTCGCACTCTCCGGGTCCGAACAAAATCCCGACATCACCGGCAAGGACCGGGTCGGCTTCCTGCGCACCCGCCTGCTCGGCAAGGGCGCGCCCGCCCCGGTGGAGGCGTTCAAGCGGCACGGCGAGGACTTCGTCGTCGCCGACACACTGGAGGAGCTCGTCGCCGGGATGAACCGCACGACCCCCGAACCGCTGCTGGACCCGGCGCTGCTGCGCCGCCAGATCGAGGCCCGCGACCTCCAGATCGCCAACCCGTACGGCAAGGACTCGCAGGTCCAGGGCATCCACAACGCCCGCCGCTACCTCGGGGATCGGCTGGGCCGGGCCGCCGCGCCGCACCGCGTCCTCGACCCCGCGGCCGGCCCGCTGATCGGCGTCAAGCTGCACATCCTCACCCGCAAGACCCTCGGCGGCATCCAGACCGACCTCGAATCGCGGGCCCTGGGCCCGGACGGCCGGCCCGTCGATGGCCTGTACGCGGCCGGCGAGGTCGCCGGCTTCGGCGGCGGTGGTGTGCACGGCTACAACGCCCTGGAGGGCACGTTCCTGGGCGGCTGCCTGTTCAGCGGCCGCCACGCGGGCCGCGCCGCGGCCCGCGCCACCGCCACGTAGCACCGCGGCCGCGCCCGCCGTTCCCGCTCGCGACACCGGATGCTCGGCAGCTGCTCGACGTCGATACCCGAGGCCGGGGCGCGGCACCGGGCGCGCGACCGTGTCCCGGCCGGGTCGGCCGGGTGTCCTTCGCGACCGCCGGGATCCCGGCCGTGCACCGACGCACGGCCGTCCCGGGCTGTCCGGGACATGTTCGGGACGGGGCTCCGGCCTTCCTCGGACCCAGGGTTCACTCCCAGGATCGGCAACGCACGACCGACTCGTTCACCGATCCGGAGAACCCCATGACCTCGAAGACCCGAGACCTCGCATCGATGGCGCGCACCCCGCACGGCGCCTCCCACCCACCCGACCCGTCCGCCCCCGACGACGCGCGTCCACCCCACCGCGGGTGTCCGCCCACCAGAACCCGTCCGACCCCTCGTACATGTACCGGCGGCGTCCGCGGCATCGCGGGCGTCGTCGGCCGGGGGTTACCCGGGAGGCGCGGATGACCCCGGAATTCGGGCTCCTCGGCGGCATCGAGGTGCGGGTCGACGGAACGCCGGTCGATGTGGGCCACGTGCGTCAACGCTGCGTGCTGGCCGTGTTGTTGGTCGAGGCCAACCGCCTCGTACCGATCGAGCGCATCGTCGAGCGGGTCTGGGGCCACAGCCCGCCGCACCGGGCCCGCGAGACGCTCTACAGCTACCTGTCCCGGCTGCGCCGACGACTGGCCGTCGCGGAGGTACACATCGCCCGCCGTCCCGGCGGCTATCTGCTGGAGGCCGACACGTCCGCCGTCGACCTGCACCGCTTCCGCGACCTGGTCGCCCTGGCCCGGCGCACGGACGACGACGGCCGCGCCGCCTCGGCCTGGGCACAGGCGTTGGACCTGTGGCGCGGGGACGCCTTCACCACCGTCGACACGCCCTGGTTCAGCGCGCTCCGCGAGGCCCTGCATCGCGAGCGGTATCAGGCCGAGTTGGACCTCGACGACCTCCGCCTGCGACTGGGCGATCACGCCGCGATGTTGCCTCGGCTGGCCACCCGGGCACGGACGGATCCGCTGGACGAGCGCTTGGCCGGGCAACTCATGCTCGCCCAGTACCGCAACGGCCGTCCCGCCGACGCCCTGGCGCACTACCAGCGCCTGCGCCGGCGGTTGGCGCACGAGTTGGGCACCGACCCCGGCCGGGACCTGCGGCGGCTGCACCAGGGGATCCTCACTGCGTCGCCCGTCCTCGCCGTACCGGCGCCCGCCGACGCCGAGGCACCCCTACCCACGACCCGGACCCCGATTCCCCGGCAACTTCCCCCTGCCCCGGCGGTATTCATCGGGCGAGCCCGTGCCCTGGCCGACCTGGACCGGGCGCTCGGCGAGCCGCGTCGACCCGGCGATGCCGTCGCGATCGCGGTGATCGGCGGCTCCGGCGGCATCGGCAAGACCTGGCTGGCGCTGCACTGGGCACACCATCATGCCGACGCCTTTCCCGACGGACAGTTGTACGTCGATCTGCGTGGCTTCGTACCCAGAGGCCAACCCGTGTCGGCCGGCGTCGCGGTGGGCGGCTTCCTGGAGGCCCTCGGCGTCGACTCCGCGGCGATCCCACCGGACGAGGCGGGACGCGCCGCGCTCTACCGCAGCCTGATCGCCGACAAGCGCATGCTGATCGTGTTGGACAATGCCCGCGACAGCGCGCAGGTCCGACCGCTGCTCCCGGGTGGGCCGTCCTGCGCGGTGTTGGTCACCAGTCGGCGCCGGCTCACCGGTCTGCTCACCGCACACGGTGGCCGGCCGCTCTCGCTGGAAGAGCTGGACCCGACCGAGGCACGGGAGTTGCTGCGCCGGCAGCTCGGCTCGGCACCGGACGCCGAGCCGGACGCGGTCGCCGCGCTCGTCGAGCACTGCGCCGGCCTGCCGCTGGCGCTCGGCATCGTCGCCGCCCGCGCCGCCGCCCGTCCGGGTCGCCCCCTGGCCGAGGCGGCGGCCGAACTGCGGGATCGCTCCGGCCGGTTGGACGCTCTGGACGTGGACGACCCCACCGCGGACGTGCGCGCGGTGTTCTCCTCCTCATATCACGCGCTGGCTCCCGCAACGGCGCGCGTGTTCGAGTTGCTGGCACACGCGCCCGGGCCGGACATCGGCGTACCGGCGGCCGCCGCGCTCACCGGGCTCACCATCGCCCGTGCCCGGACACACCTGCGCACGCTGGAGGCGGCGCACCTGGTCCGCGAACACGTCGCGGGACGACACCGCCTGCACGGCCTGATCCGGCTGTACGCCATCGAGCGGGGTCGGCACGGCTCGACCGGGCAGCGGTGCGAGCCGGCGCTGCACCGACTGGTGGACTTCTACGTCGACACCGCACGCGCGGCCGATCGGCGGCTGTCCGCGTCGCGGCCCGCACGCTCGGCGGGCCGCCCCGAGGCGGCCGCGCCGGTCGTCTTCCGGAACGCTGCCGCCGCGATCTGCTGGTTCGACACCGAACACGCGTGCCTGCGGGAAGCGCACACCTTGGCGATCGAGCGCGAGTTGCCGCATCGGGCCTGGGAACTGGCGCTGTTCCTGGACACGTTTCACTGGCGCCTGGGCCATCTGGCCGAGCGACGCGAGATGTTGCGGGCCACGCTTGCCGCCGGTGTCCCGGACGACCTCGCCGCTCGCGCACACGCGCATCGACTGTCGGGCCGCGCGCACGTTCCGGCGGGCGAGCACACCGAGGCGCTGCGCCGGCTGCGGGAGGCACTCGCGCTGTCGGTGACGATCGGCGACGAGGCCGGGCGGGCGAACGCCCATCTCCTGTTGGCCGGGGCGTGGGAGCGGCAGGGCGACCACCGGCAGGCGCTGATACACGCGGAGCAGGGCCTGCGGATCCACCGGGCGCACGCCCAGGCGTGTCTGCGTACCCGGGGCCGGCCCGCGGATCCGCGCGGGGAGGCGGCGGCGCTGGGCGCGGTCGGCCGGTGCCACGCCCGGTTGGGACACACCCGGTTCGCCCGGGCCTACTGCGAGCGGGCCCTGACTCGTTGCCGGCTGCACAACTTTCCCGACGGCGAGGCGGACGCCCGGGAGAGTCTGGGCGGGCTCGCCGAACACGACGGGGAGTACGCGCTCGCGCTGGAGCACTACAGTCGGGCACTGGCGCTGCGCCGGCGACTCCTGGACGCCTTCCGCGAGGCCGACACGCTGGCTCGACTCGGCGAGGTACACCTTGCCCTCGGCCGGATCCCCCAGGCCCACGACGCGTGGCGGCAGGCGTTGGGCCTGTACCGGACCCAACGGCGCAACGAAAGCGCCGACCACCTCCGACATCGTCTGACCGACACCGCCTGACCGACCCGGGGCACGATCGCGGCCGACTCGCCGCGTACGCCGCGCGTGAGGCCCGGGAGGACCCGCGTGCCGCGGCGACTCCCGGGTCCGGTGTTCCGAACCCGCGCGACTCGTCCCGGCGTTCGCGTCGCACCACCCGGCGTCCGGACTCGAATCACCGACTCACCCGACCGTCGAAACGCCGGCCGCGGCGGATGCCCGCGCGGTGTCCGCCCGCCGTCCCAGCTCGTGCAGCGCCTGCCGGGCCACCGCGTCGCTGTGGCGCAGGAAGCCCGCGTCACTCCCGGGACGGGGAAAGTCGCCAGGATCGAGGAAGAAGCGGGCGGGGTGCACGCTGCCGTCGCGACGTTTGACCCGGTTCTCGATCGTGTCCACCATGCCGTTGGGATGCCGCGTGCCTCGTACCGGGTCGACGCGCGTCTGCTCGCGCAGTTCACCGCGTTCGATCAGCCGCACGAGCAGCGAGTCGTGCACTCGGCCCAGGTCCCGCCCCGGCAGTCGGGCCTCGATCAGCGCCCGGGTGCGCAACACCGTGTCCACGCTGGTGGAGCGGGCCTGGAACACTCCGTCGCGGACCGTGACCTCGAGCCCGGCGCCGATGGGGTGCACGATGCCGGCCCGGGTCAGGGCCAGGAGTTGTTCCAGGCGCGGCCCGGGCGGGCCGCTGGTGCGGAAGCGGCAGAAGTCGAAGAACTCGGGCAGTCCGTGGGTGGCCGAACGCGGCGAGAGTTTGCCGTCGCGCACCATCGGCCACAGTGCCTCGGCGATCCCCGAGAGCGCGTGATAGACGGCCAGATGCGCGCTGTGCCGAGAATCGCGCCCGCGTTCCACATCGGCGGCGAGATAGTCGATCATCCACCGCCGCAGAGCGCCGGTGTCGGCGAAACGGCGGCCGGTGAGCGGCCGATCGAGGCCTTCGAGGTCGATCCGGTCCCGCTCGTCGGGCACGGCCGCTTCGACGAGTTCCCGGTACTCGGGGGTGTTCCAGGCGACCCCCTCCAGCGCGGCGAGGAAGGCGCCGGGGTCGGTGGCCAGCCGCCCGGGATGCGAGCACGCCAGTTCGCGGTAGCCTGCCCACGCCAGTTCACGGGCGATCGACGGCCACAGGTCGGTGACGAAGTCCGGTACGCGCCCGCCCGATACCTCGGGCACCGGACAGCGCCCGACCCCCGGCAGCGGGCCGCGCAGGGTGTAGCCGAACTTCGACCGGTAGGGCACGCCCCGGCGGGACCCGGCGTGGATCACGGGTTCGCGTCCGGACGGCTCGTAGCGCAGTTCGCCCGAGACGTCGCGCCTGAAGCGCCCGCCTCTCCCCTCGGTCAGCAGCACCATCGTGTCGATGAACGCCAGACCGAGGCCGCGGACCAGCACGGGTTCTCCGGGGTCGATCCGGGACGCCGCGCTTTCCGGGTCGAAGGTGGTCGGCAGATAGGTGAGCCGGTGCCGCACGGCCTGTTCGGCCAACGCGTGCTCCTGCGGATACGGGCCCACCCGGAAGTTGCCCTGCGCGTGCACGACCACGTCCACCTCCAGCGGGTCGCGCCCCTCCAGCGAGATCCGCTGCCGCCCGGTGGGCAGGTCGCGGACGTCGAGCGCGGCCGCCGCGTGCACATGTACGCGCACGTCGGGCGCGGCGGCGGCCACGGTGCGGCGAAAGACCCAGGCCAGGTAGTCGCCGACCAGCGCGCGGGTGGCGAACCAGCCGTCGTGCACGCGGGCCGCCTCCGCGGGCGTGTTCGGGCCGGGCCGAAATCCGCGCGGATGCGGCTCCTCGCCCCGGGCCAGGTCGCGGGCCCACCGTGCCAGGGTCGGGCCCGGCACGATCGGGCCCCGGCACGTGACGCTCGCGTCGGTGAACAGCGTGCATTCGTCGGCTCTGGTGTTCGACCACAGCAGCGCGGACTGGCGACGGCGCCATACCCGCCCGCCGCCGGGCGGGTACGGGTCGATCACGTGGATGTCCGGGCGCAGGCCCGGCACGCACCGCGCAGCGTTCGCGACGATCCGCTCCAGGACCGATGTCCCGCGCGGTCCTGCGCCGATGATCGCGATACTCGGCACGTGCGCGCGGTCCGGCGCGTCTGTCATGGCGGCTCCTTCAGGCGATGAGCAGTTGGCGGGCGGCCAGGTCGCGGTACAGCGGGCTGGTGTCGACCAGTTCGTGGTGCCGACCGACCGCCGCGACCCTCCCCCGGTCCAGCACCACGATCCGGTCGGCGTCGACCACGGTGGCGAGCCGGTGCGCGACGATCAGCATCGTGTGCTCGGCGGATACGGCCCGGATCGCCTCGCGGAAGGCGAACTCGTTGCGCGCGTCGAGATTGCTGGTGGGCTCGTCGAGGAGCAGGATCGGCGGGGCGGTCAGCAGCGTGCGGGCGATCGCCAACCGCTGACGTTCGCCGCCGGACAGCAGCACACCACTCTCGCCGACCTCGGCGTCCAGGCCCAGCGGCGAACGTTCGACGATGCCGGCGAGGTTGACCGCGTCGAGGATCGTGAGCAGTCGCGCGTCGTCCGCCTCGGGCGCGGTGAGCAGCAGGTTGTCGCGGATCGTGCCGGCCAGGACCGGCGCCTCCTGCTCCACATAGCCCAGTCGCGCGCGCAGCAGGTCGCGCGGCAGCTCACGGATGTCGACCCCGTCGAGGCGGATCGCACCGGCGTCCACGTCGTAGAAGCGCTCCACCAGCGCCAGCACGGTGGACTTGCCCGCGCCCGACGGTCCGACCAGCGCGGTCCGGGTGCCCGGCGCGATGTCGAAGGAGACGTCGCGCAGCACCGGTTCGGCGGCGCGATAGCCGAACGTGACGTCCTCGAAGGTGATCACCGACGTGCCCGCGGCCGGCAGCGGGGCACCCGGGTGTTCGATCGTGTGGGCACGTGCCACGACCGGCCCGGTGGGCACCTGTGCGGACGGGATGGTGACGTGTGTGTCGCCGGCCGTTTCGGTGGGCAGGCGCAACACCTCCTCGACCCGTTGGATCGCGCCCAAGCCGGTCTGGAGCTGGGTGTACGCGGTGATCACCTGGCCCAGCGGGACGACCAGAAAGAACAGGAACAGCACGAACGCCACCAGATCGCCCACGGACAGCGTGCCGTCGGCGACCCGGGTCCCGCCCACGCCCAGCACCAGCAGGAACACGCCGTGCGTCGCGATGTGCGCGATCGGCGCGACCAGCGCCTGGAGCCGGGCCAGCCGCAGCCCCGAGGCGTAGGCCAGCCGGGCGCTGCGGTTTATCGCCTCGGTCTCGCGCTGCTCGGCGCGGGCGGCACGAATGGTGCGGACCGCGCCGATGGCCCGCTCCAGGCCGGAGGCCATCTCGCCGAGGCGGGCCTGGGCCTGCTCGGACACCGGGCGGGTTCGGCCGCTGATCAGCATCGCACCCAGCAGAGCCGCCGCCAGTCCACCGCAGGTGACCGCGAACAGCACGGGGTCCACCAACAGTGCCGCGGTGGCCGCGCCCAGGATCATCAGCCCGCCGGTGGCCAGTTCGAACAGGCCCGCGGTGACCACGAGTCGCAGCAGCGCGCTGTCCGCACCGATCCGAGACAGCAGGTCACCGGTGCGGAGCCGGTCGTAGTCCGCCACCGGCAACCGCAGCACGTGCGCGGTCAGCCGTTCGCGTACCGACAACACCAGCCGCTCGGCGGTGCGCACCAGCAGGTATTCCCGAATTCCGTTGACCAGTGCGGCTCCCAAGAGCAGCGCGCCCAGCACCAGCGCCGGGGCTACCGTCGAGCGGGATTCCTCGATCGCGGCGATCACCGATCGGATCAGCAGGGGTTGCAGCAGGGTCCCGGCCGCGGCGATCAGGGACAGGAGGCCGGCCACAGCCATCACGCCCACGTGACCGCGCAGGTACCGAAGCAGTTCCCGGGGCCCGACCCGAGGGGTCCGGCTCATCGCGGGCCCACCGCGAGGATTGGCATGGTCGATCCACCCGCTTTCGTCCCCAGGGAGCATTCGTCCGTTGCGTCACCGGCCGGGGTGCGTGATCGCTGGATCCCGCACCCCGACACGGTCACGCTTCGATCAACAACCCAGACTCGCCCAGCTGCACGCGCAGCAGACCGAGGTCCAGCCGCTCGCGAAGCCGTCCTCGGAGCCGATTTCGGACTGCATCTCCTGCAGTCCCAGCACGAAGTTCGACATGGGGTTCACCTCCCTCCGGAAATCGCGGTGATGGTGTCCTCGAACCGGTGTCCCGTCGTATCGGGGACCTCGGCCGAGAGTTCGGGGTGGGCGTTCGCCCAGGACGCGGAGCCGAGGAAGGGCAACAGCTCGGCGGTTCGTCCGGCAAGCACGTTGATCAGGCGCAACACACCTGCGGATCCGGTGGCCAGGTCGAGCGAGGCGCGCAGGTTCTGCTCGCCGGGGAAGACGAGGCCGTGCTCGTCGGCGAGCGCGTACAGGTCCAGCGCCGCGACACCCGCGTCGACACGCTCGGCGAGGTGCCCCCGGTCCGGTCGCGCGCCCGACTCGCGCAGCGCGCCGACCAGTCCGGCCCTGCCGTTGAACAACCCGGCGCCGACGCACACGTCGTCCGCGCAGGCCAGGGCCAGCGACGGTACGGCGGCGGCGATCCGGTCGTCGTGTTCGTGGCCCAGGATCAGGTCACCGACCAGTGCCACACCCGCGCTGCCGGTGGCCAGGTAGGGCAGGACCCGCCCGCCGTTCCTGACCTGGAGGCTGCCGTCGGGCAGGGATCGGCACTGGTCGAGGTCGCGGTGCAGTGCCGCGACGGCCGCTTGCAGCCAACGCCTTCGACCGGTGACCTCGAACATCCGGAGCAGGAACAGCGCGGGGCCGGTCCAGCCGTACATCAGGCCGCCGGAGAAGTTGTCCACGGCGTTCCCGGTCCGGTCGCGCAGTAGTGAGCCGGCCGCGGCGGCGTGCTCTCCGACGCCGAACACCCCTTGGCCGACGGCCGTTTCCACGGTCGCGGCCGATTGCTCGGCGTGCTCGAGCAGGTTCGGGTCGCCGGTTCTGCGATGGAAGTCCAGGCTGGAGAGTCCGATGCCGGCGAGTCCGTCGAACAGCTTGATGCCGTACACCTGCGGAGCGTGGATCAGGCACCGATCGTGGAACGCGAGGGCGGTGTCGGTGCGGCCCAGGTTGTACAGCACGTGGCAGATGCCGGCCGCGCCGTCGTAGAGGCCCAGGCGCGGCTCGCGGCCCGCGCCGAGGTCGCGTTCGAGCCAATCCGCGGCGCCCGCGAGTTCGCCGGCGCCCACGCCGGCGGTGTACAGCGTGTCGATCACCCCGGCCGCGCCGAACGCCATACCGCCGCCGCCGTGGAAGAACTGGTTGATGTCGCCCGGGAACAGTCGATCCCGCCGATCGAGCGTGGCTCCCGCACGGATGGACGCCGTCAGCGCACTCGTGTGCCGCTCCCAGGATCCGGCAACCTCCGTGAAGGCCAGCCGCGCGTCCGGTGGACGCAGTCCCGAGGCCGGTTCGACGGCGACGGTGAGCGCCCGGGTGAGCGGACGGACCACGTCGTCCGGGAGGCCCAGGCGCTGTTGCGCCTTGGCGACGAGCACGTGGGCCTTGGCCGGGCACAGCGCCAGCAGGCTGTTCAACGGCAGGTACAGGAACAGCCGGATCGCGTTGAGCGAGTACAGGTCGGCGGCCTCGCCGCGCAGCACGTCCGGGGCGGCGAACCCGGGGGCGCCCAGCGGGCGGGGTCCGGGCGTGCCTTGCGGCTGCGCCGCCTCGAAGTCGATCAGCGACACGTTCAGTTCGTCGTCGATCAGCACGTTGCCCGGATGCAGGTCGTTGAACAGGTATCCCCGGGCGTGCACGGCTCGCACCGTGCGCTCCAATCGCTCGAGGATGTGCTCGACCGTCGCCGCGTACTCCGCGGCCGAGCCGTGTTCGCCGGGGTTGTCCGGGCTCGGGTAGTTCAGCGTGACCCAGGTCTGCAACGAGATGCCCGGGACGTGGTCCATGGCCAGGAACTCGTGGCCGCCCAAGAGGTGGTAGTCGTGCGCGAGCGGGATACCGGCGATGCCCTTCAGATCGACCAGGACCGCGTGTTCGAGGCGCAACCGCGCGGGGGCGTCCCGACCCAGACGGTCCAGGCCGGCGTGTGGTCGGCCCTCTTTGAGCACCAGTTCGGCGCGGTCGTGGAAGCGGCGAACCCGGTAGACCCCGCCGCCGTTCGAGAAGTGCAGCGCGGAGAGCATCTCGTAGGGAAACTCCTCCGGTTGTTCACGACTGATCCGCGGCGTGGCCGAGGGGGCGAGGAAGTCGGGCATCTCGACCCACTCCGGCACGGTGAACCGAGGTTCGCGATGATCGGGCACCAGTACGCCGTCCGGCCGTTCGACGGCGGGCGTCCTCGTGCCGTCCTGCCCGTAGACGTGGCGCAGCGTGAATCCGCCGTAGCGGACGTACAACGGCCCCTCGTTCCAACGCAGATCGCTGAGGATGTACGGCCCGGGCGACCCGCCGATCGCGGCATCGAGGTCGACGAGGGTGCGGCGCAGCTCCTCGACATCCCTGGGGTAGAGGGTGAGGAACTTTCCGCTGCCCTCACGGGGGGCGTACTTCCCGTTCCGCGCCTGGAGCACCAGCGAGTTGGGCAGGAACTTGACCGCGATCACGTGCCGAAAGCAGTACGCGGTCACCTTCTCCAGCAGTTCGGCCGCGTTGTCGAGCGTGGCCGAGACGTGGATCTTCCAGCCCTGAGCGGGCAGTGGGGCCGCATCGGGCGGAGGCCGCAGGTGGGTCCACGGCCCCGCGGCCACCAATTCCCACCCGGGCGGGGTGTCGACGAGGGTTCGGTAGTCGAGTTGGCCGGCATCCGGCCGCAGCCGATCCGGAGAGTCGTAGAACCTCGGGTCCGCCAGACAGAAGGCCGGATACCGAACGTCCATCGGGGTCTCCTCTCGAACTTGGCGAGGCACGGGCAACCGGACGGGGCTCGAGCACCGGCGGATTGGTCGGCCCCGAGGGGCCTCGGCCTATCCGCCGGGTCGGCGCCGGAGCGACGGACACGACGATGCGGGATCGACCCTGAACAAACCCTGAACAGGCCTTGAGCAAAGCTGGAATCGGCTGGTCGGCGGGCGGGCGACCGGAGACGCACGGCCGTGCCGGGTGCAGGGTGCCCTGTGCCCGGTGCCCGGTGCCCGGTGTCGGGGTCGTCGCCGGCGGGGCGGGCATGCGCGAGCCCGGCCGGGCGATCCGCCGGGCCGGGCGCGTGGTTCAGGCTGCGGGATGGGCGATCCCGAGGACCGGCGCGACGCTCGGCCGGTCGTGGATCGTGCCGGGGATGGGGGTCGCCGGGTCGGCGGGTTCCGCAACGAACGGCCGATGACGGTCGATGCGCGAACTCACGGCCGGTTCGGGGGGTTCGGGCGTTTCGGGGACGAGGGCGGACACGAGGCGGCGCGGATCGGGCGGTTCGGTGGCCCCCAGCACACCGGTACCGGCCGCACACGCCGCGGCATTCGTGTCCATCCTCGTCCCAGTCGCCCCACCGGTGACTCGGCGTGCTCCCCTCCAGCCGCACGCGTGGCACGTTCGTACGGGCGACTCGCGCGATCCGCCTGACGCGGAACGCGCTCGCACCATCCTCGCGAGCATCGGGCGTCCGGCGATATCCCATATTTCTGGGAGCATTTGCGGGACTGCCCGGCGGCGGAACGCAACACCCGCGAGTAGATCACCACCCCCTCGATACGACCATACGATAATCCGACCACGCTGTGTCGTCGAACACATACTCGTGGTACACGCCGCAGGTCACGGGGTATGCCTTCGATCGACGTCAGTGTGCGCCTCGTGCCGGTCGCGAGGCGCACCCGGGGTGTGTGCGGGTCCACCGGAACGGGGCCCGCCACCCCGGCCATCGTGTGTACGTTCCGCACGGCGTGAAATGGGGGCGCCCATGGCCACATGGGACGACCTGATCGCACATCTGCAAGCCGTTCCCGAGGGTGTGTACGAGGGCTGGAACGCCCGGGATGGCTATGACAATCACACCAAATGGGGTCGGGAGTTCGGCGAGGACGGCGTCGCGTGGTGCGTCATCTTCGACTGGTGCATGTACAACGACGTCGGCCTGGCCCGGATCGTGCCCAAGGTCGACAACGTGTCCGCGTTCGCCGACTGGGCCCGCGGGCACGGCCAGTGGTCGGAGTATCCGAGTTGGGGGGCGTGGGTCGACTTCGGCAACGGCGCGCACACCGAGATCGTGGTGCGCTTCGACGACACGCACGTGTACACGAAGGGCGGCAACACCATCCCGACCGGCGGCGACGCGGGTCAGGGCAACGGCGTGTACTCGCATACGACTCGCCGCACGGACCCGAAGGTGACCGGCTATTTCGCGCCCCGCTTTCCCGACGGCTGCCCACCCACCGCCGACCCGCACGACCCGCGCGGCGGCGGTTCGGGCGGCGGGAGACCGACGGTCGACCTCGCGAACGTGCTCGACTCGGCCCGGCGCGACCCACCCGCGCCGCAGGGCTCCGCCGCGCACCGCACCGACGTGCTTCTGGTCGAACAGGCGCTACAGGCCGAGGGGTTGCTCGCCTCGGGGCTGGTCGACGGATCCTTCGGCACGGCCACGATCCGCGCCTACGCGGCCTACCAGCGCCGCCTGGGCTACTCCGGCACCGACGCCGACGGCGTCCCGGGGCGGACCTCGCTGACCCGACTGGGCAACCAACACGGCTTCAGGGTGGGCTGATTCCCGAGCCCCCACCAGCGACCACCGACCACCGCGGGTGGGCGTACGGCGCGCGCCGCCGCACGCCCACCCGACCCGCCCCGGCCGGCGAGGCGCCCGACCCCGGGCACCGAACCGGCCCGAGCGCTTGACCTGGAGCGCGCTCCAGGTTGTTGACTCCCGTTCGGGGCTCGGAGACCACGGGCCGAACCGGAGGGAAACATCATGAAGTACCGCACCATCGGAACCGATCCGACCACCCGCCGCGAGGTGAGCGTGCTCGCCCTGGGCGCGATGCTCTTCGGCACCCGGACCGACGAGAAGACCTCCTTCGCCGTACTGGACCGCTACGTCGAGGCCGGCGGCACCTTCATCGACACCTCCGACAACTACGCCTACTGGGAGGACGGCGGCCAGGGCGGCCAGAGCGAGGCGCTGCTCGGGCGCTGGCGGCGCAGCCGCGGTGTCGGCGACGAGATAGTGATCGCCACCAAACTGGGCGCGGCCCCGCTCGCACCCGGCACCGGATTCATCGACAACCCCGAGGGGCTGTCCGCGAAGACCATCCGCGAGGCCGCCGAGCGCAGCCGGGAACGTCTGGGCGTGGAGCGGCTCGACGTGCTCTACGCGCACATCGAGGACCGGACCGTCCCGCTGCGCGAAACCGTCGAGGGCTTCGGCGCGTTGGTGCTCGAGGGTACGGTCGGGCTGCTGGGGGTGAGCAACCACGCCACGTGGCGCGTCGAGCGGGCCCGCGCGCTGGCGGCGGCGGCCGGCGTGCCCGGCTACGAGGTCCTGCAGTACCAGCACAGCCTGCTGCGCCCGCGCTACGACATCTCCGACGCGCTGTTCGAGGACGGCAGCCTCGGTCATGTCGGGCCCGATCTGCTGAGCTACCTGCGGGCCGAGCCGGACCTGACCCTGGTCGCCTACTCGCCGCTGCTCGGCGGCGCGTACGTGCGCGAGGACAAGCCGCTGCCGCCGGACTACGACCACCCGGGCACGCCGGCCCGGCTGGCGGTCCTGCGCGAGGTGGCGAAGGAGACCGGGGCCACGGTGAACCAGGTGGTGCTGGCCTGGCAGTTGGGCAGCGCGTTCCCGATCGTCCCGCTCGCCGGCGCGTCCTCGGTCGAACAACTCGATGAGAACCTGGCCGCGGTGGACCTGGAACTGACCCCGGAGCAGCGCACCCGACTGGACACGGCCCACTGACACCGGGCAGCCCGCCCAACCATTCGGGACCCTTATCGCGATCGCACCCGTGGCGTGCTGGTCGCACCGAACGAAGACGGAGCCCGGAATTGGGTCGGCCGAACGGATCCGCCCGGGCATCGGCTGCCTAGTCTGTGGTCCCATGACACATTCAGCCGCGCTGCCGTTCGGGACCCACGACTTCGTACTGCGCGGCGGGCGGGTCCTCGATCCGGAAACCGGGCTCGACGCGGTGGCCGACGTGGGAGTGACCGCCGGCATGATCAGCGCCGTCTCCCGGGAGCCGCTCCGGGCCCTGCGGACGGTGGACGTGCGCGGTCTGGTGGTCGCGCCGGGCTTCATCGACATGCACAGCCACTCGCACGATGTGGCCGGCCACCGCCTCCAGGCCCTGGACGGAGTCACCACCGCGCTCGACCTCGAGGCCGGCCTGTCGCCGGTCGAGGAGGGCTACCGGCAGGCCGCCGCCGAGGGGCGCCCGCTCAACTACGGCTTCTCCGCGTCCTGGTGCCAGGCCCGGATGACCGCCGTCGGCGGGCTCCCGCACGGTGGCGGCATCGCCGTCGCGCTCGCGCAGCTAGGCCACCCGGCCTGGCAGCTCGAGGGCGACGGCCGGCAGCTGGACGCGCTGCTCGAACTGCTGCGCCGGGACCTCGCCGCCGGCGCGCTGGGCATCGGGATCGTGGTCGGCTACGCGCCTCGGATCAAACCCGAGGAATACCTCGCCGTGTCGCAACTCGCCGCCTCCGCCGGTCGCCCGACGTACACGCACGCCCGGCAACTGATCGAGGTGGAGGAGGACACTCCCATCGACGGCGCGCAGGAGATCGCCCGCGCGGCGGCGGAGACCGGCGTGCACGCGCACTACTGCCACGTCCCGTCCACGTCGCTCCGGCACACCGACCGGGTGATGCGGCTGATGGAGGACGTGTGCGCCGAAGGCGGCCGGGTCTCCACCGAGGCGTACCCCTACGGCGCCGGTATGACGGCCATCGGCGCGTCCTTCCTGGCGCCCGAGAAGCTCGGCACGGCAAATATCAAACCCTCCGACATCGTCTACGCCCCGACCGGCGAGCGTCCGGCCGACGCCGCGCGGCTGCTCGAACTGCGGGCGGCGGATCCGGGCGGTCTGGCGATCGTGCACTTCCTCGACGAGAACGACCCGAACGACCGCGCGTTCGTGGACCGGGCGCTGCTGCATCCGGGCAGCGTGATCGGCTCCGACGCGATGCCGTTGACCTGGATGAACGGAACGGCCGACCCGATGGCATGGCCGCTGCCGCCGAACGTGGTCACCCACCCGCGCACGGCGGGCACGTTCTCCAAGGTACTGCGCCGCTACGTCCGCGAACTCGGCGCGCTCACCCTTATGGACGCCGTCGCGCGCAGCAGCTTCGCGCCCGCGCGGCTCCTCCAGGACAGCGTGCCCGTGATGCGCCGCAAGGGCCGGGTGCAGGCGGGATGCGACGCCGACCTGATCGTCTTCGACCCCGACACCGTCTCCGACCAGGCCACCTACGAGCAGAGCACCCGCCCCTCCATCGGGTACGCGCACGTCCTGGTCGGCGGCGTCCCCGTGGTCCAGGACGGCGTCCTGTGCCTGGACGCCCTGCCGGGCACCGCCGTACGCGCCTGACCGAACCCGCCCACCCCGACGGACCGCGCCCTCGCCGAGGGCGCGGTCCGTAGGCTTTCCCGCGACCGGGGGACCGTCGTGCGATCACCCTCCCCGCACCGCCCCGGCGCACCTGCCCCGCCCTTTCGGCGGCGGGCAGGCGCTGCCCGGCAGGAGGGTTCGGATACCGGCTTCCGTGCGCCGCACGGCCCGGTGGTCGTGCCCCCGTATCGCGACGGTGGCGGTCAGCCGCCACCCGCCGGCGATCCGGCGGTGAGCGGCAGCGTGAGGTGGACCCGGAAGCCGCCTTCGGGGCGCTCGCCGGCCGACAACGTGCCGCCCAGGATCTTGGCCCGCTCGCGCATACCGATCAGACCGTGGCCGGGACCCGCGCTCGGACCCGATTCCGCCACCGGCCCCGGGCTCGGGCTCGGCCCCGGGCCGACTCGCGCCCGGACCGCGTCGCGGCGCGGACCGTCGTTGGCGATGCTGACGCTCAGCCGATCCGAGAGATGCCGGACCCGTACCTCGGCGCGGGTGGTCCCGGCATGCTTGACCACGTTGGTCAGCGCCTCCTGGACGATGCGGTAGACGCACAGTTCCAGGCCCGGGGCCAGGTGCTTGGCGACGCCCTCGGTGGTCAGGTCCACCACGACCCCGACCGTGCCCATCCGCTCGGCCAGATCCGCGAGTCCCTCCAACCCCGGCATCGGACCGGCCGCACCGTCGCCGCCGGTGTCTCCGGTCCGCTCGCCGTCGACCCCGCCGCCCTCGTCGAAGTCGACCCGGAGCAGCGCCAACAGGCGCCGCATCTCGTCCAACGCGTCCCGGCCCACGTCGCCGATGACGTCCAGCGCGGCGCGGGCCGCGCGCGGATCGGAGTCGAAGACGTACGAGGCCAGGCCCACCTGCACGGTGATCACCGACATGTGGTGCGCCACCACGTCGTGCAGTTCCCGGGCGATCCGCACCCGCTCGTCCACGATCGCGCGCCGGGCGCGCTCCTCCTGTTCCCGCTCCAGCCGCGCGGTGAGCTGGACCAATTGCCGATTGCGCTGCGCGAGTCTGCGCATCGCGTCGCCGATCACCACCGCGATCAGCGGTACCAGGACCGCCTGGGCCAGTACCAGCGCCGGCCCCAGCCGTCCCTGCGTGCCGCTGAACGCGACGACCCCGCCGACGAGCACGGCCCCCGCCGCGGCGACCCGCGGCGGTCGTTGACCGGCCAGGGTCACGAGCGCGATCACCGGCGCCCAGAAGTTCAGCGAGGGCTGATAGCCGGCGGCCAGGTACACCACGTACATCGACGCCGAGGCGATCAGCACCGGCACCGGGGCTCGCCGGCGCAGCGCGAGCGGCAGGCTCAGCGCGCAGGTGAGCAGGTACGCGGTGGTGTCGTAGCGCGCCCACCCGTCCGGGTGGAACTGCTGTCCCGCCACGCAGCCCGCCGCGGCCATCGCCACCGCCGCCACCACGTCCACCAGCCGATGATCCGGGCGCCATCGCACCGTGCGCGCGGATTCACCCGTGGGCGCGGCGCCCGCCGAGCCCCGTGGCAGGTCCCCGACCACCCGGCCTCCGGCTCTGCCGCCCACCGGCGGTACCCGTTCGCGCACGCTCTACCGACGCGCGACGGAGCCGACGATGGATCTCCCCTGGCCGGGCCCGACACCGCGCCCCGCGCGCGTGCCACCGCCGCCTACCGCACCCATCGCGGCTCCGTCTCCCCGTCGACCGCCCTGTGCCGTCGACCCCCGACAACGCTACGAATCCGGCGGCCCCAGGACATTCCCTCACCGGATGAGAAGCGAATGGAACTTCCGCGGTATACGCGGCGCCCGCTCCACCCACCGCGGTAGTCGCGCCCACCCGCCGGGCCCGGACGAGGATCGACACCGAGGCACCGAGGCACCGAGGCACCGAGGCACCGAGGCACCGAGGCACCGAGGCACCGAACCGCCCGGGCCGTGTCGGCGATTCCCGCCGCGTCCACTCGCTCGGAACCCGACGAGCCGGTCACTCCCGCGCGGTGCGTTGGAGCCAGCCGTGCGGGTTGCTGGTGACGCCGTACAACTCCAGGTCGCGGCGTGTGGTGAACGCGCCGCCCTGCTCGGTGGCCAACCAGTCGGTGACCGCGGGCACCACACCGCCCGGCATGCCGGGCGGACACAGGTCGGGGTCGTCGACGATGCCGTCCTCGACGACGAAGAATCCGCCGTCGGGGACCAGTCGGGCGAAGTTGCGCAGCGCGGCCGTCGTCGTGGCGTACTCGTGCAGCGTGTCCTCGACGACCAGGCAGCGGGCACCGGGTGGGACCTGGTCCGCGACCCGGTCGGCGACGCTCGGATCGGTGACATCACCGGCCACCAGGGTGATCTCGCGGGCGAAGGACGGGTCGGCGTCGTGCAGCAGGGCGGCGACGCGGTCCTGGTCCAGGTCCACCGAGATCACCCGGATCCCGTCCGGGACGCGACCGTAGCCGGCCTGGGTGCGCAGCCGGTCGCGGAACCACAGCGCCGAGCCGCCCAGGTGTGTGCCCAGTTCCACCACCACCTGGGCGCGCGAGGCCCACAACACGTGCTCGAACACACGCAGGTCCTCGGGGAACTTCTTGATCCGCAGCCCGGCGTACCAATCGCGGACGTGTTGGCGCCCGCGCGCCCGCCGGTACTCCAGGAGGCTGGCCCGGTGGTCGGCGGTGACGGTCGGCGGCAGTTGTCCGCCCTCGATGTGATCGGTGATGGTGATCCGCTCCTGTCCCGATGACTCGACGGTTTCGGGCGGCGGACCGGGCCTGTTCGGGTCGTTTCGTGTCTCCGCCATCCTTCCATTGAAGAGGCCGACCCCGGTTTCGGCAGCCGGAAGCGGGAAGTCGCGCCGTCGCCGGAGCGGGCGCCGCTCAGTCGGGCAGGATCGAGCGGTACCAGTCGATCTTGGCCCGCAGATGTCCCTGTTGGGCGCGCAGCAGCGCGATCTGTTCCTCGACCGCGTCGTCGTGCCGTTCCAGCAGCCCGATGCGCTCGGCCAGCGACTCCTGGTCGCCGGTGCGCGCCAGTTCGGCGTAACGGCGCATGTCCGCGATCGGCATGCCGGTGTCGCGCAGGCAGCGCAGTATGCCGAGCCATTGCAGGTCGTCCTCGGTGAAGCGGCGGTGGCCGCTGGGCGCCCGGCCCACGTCGGCCAGCAGGCCGATGCGCTCGTAGTAGCGCAGGGTGTCCAGGCTGAAGCCGGATCGCTCCGCCGTCTCGGCCGGGGTCAGGTAGCTCGTCGCGGTGCTGGTCATGACCGCATTCTGCCCGCCGTCCGCCTGACGGCGCGCTCCCCTTTTCGAGCCGGGCGGCGGCCTCACGCCGACGGCGCGCGCGTAGTGGCGGATTCGGTGGCACGTGTGCGCTGGGCGGGCTCACGGCGGCGCGGGTGCGCTGGGCGGGGTCCACTGCGGCGCGTGCGCGATGGGCGGGCTGACCCTGACACCGTGTCAGGCGCTGAGCTGGGCCGCATGATCGCCTACAACGGCTCCGGGCCGTACTGCTACACCCATTGTCTGCGCATGATGCTCGGCTCGTACGCGCCGGATCCGGCCGTGGTCGAGACCCTCACCGGGTCGCCCTTCGGGGTGCAACTGGTCGGCGGCGAAACGCCGTTCTTCGACCCGTTCGGTTGGGATCCGGAACTGGGACTGGCCGCCGCGGTCACCGCGCTGGGCTGGACCTGCGAGCGCGAGTGCGGCGGCACCGCGGACGAGGCCCTGGACCGGCTGCGGGCCGCCTGCGCCCGGGGCCCGGTCCTGGCCGGGCCGCTGGATCTCGGACTGTCGACGTATCGGCCCGGCACACCGGTGGCGGACGGCGGCGACCACTACGTGGTGGTGCCGGCCGCCGACGAGGACACCGTGCTCCTGCACGACCCGCAGGGGCACCCGTACGCCCGTTGCCCGTCGGGGAGTTCGCCGCCGCGTGGCGCGGCGCGGAGATCGCCTACCTGGATGAGCCGTTCGTGCTGCGCACGCGGTTCGTCCGAGTCCGCGAGGTCGCCGTCGCCGACGTGTTGCGCAAGTCGTTGCCCGCCGCCGCGCACTGGCTCGCCGGCCGCACGGACCTGCCCGTGCCGCCGGGCACCCTCGGCGGCGCCGAAGCGCTGCACGCGCCGGCCGAGACGGTGTCGCGCGGACTCGCCCCGGACGTGCGCACGCTGCCGGCGTCGTTCGCCGTCCGGGTCGGCGCGCGCAGGCTCGACAACGCGGCCGGATGTCTCGCCGGGCTGGGTCTGCACGAGGTCGCGCGGATCGCCGGCCGACAGGCCGCGTCGGTCGGGGCGTTGCAGTATCCGCTCGTGGTCGGGGACGACCGGGCGCCGGCGGCCGGCCTGCGCGAACTCGCGCCCACCTACCCGGAACTCGGTCGAGAGCTAGGGCGTGCCCTCGTCGGCTGAACCCGGGCCCGCCGCGCCGCCGACGACCGCGTCCCACGCCGCCATCGCGCACGCCGCGAGCCGCTCCAGGTCCGCGCGCGACGCGCCGTCGCGGGCCTGCACGGACATGCCCTGGATCACCGCGCTATAGAAGGAGGCAACGGTGGCGGCGTCGACGCCGGAGGGGACGTCGCCGTCGCGCACGCCCTGGCATAGTCTCCGCGTCAGGTCGTCGATGCCTTCCTTGCGCACGCCGGCCACGTGCTCGCGCACGGGCGCGTTCGCCTCGGAGCAGTTCGTCGCGCACAGCACGATCATGCAGCCGCGCGGCTTGGCCTCCTCGGTGTACGCCCGCGCGTTGGCGGCCAGCATCGCCGCGACGGCGGCCCGCGCGGTCGGCTCCTCGACCAGGGCCCGCGTCACCGTCCGGCCCTCGGTGTCGCCGTACAGCCGCAGCGACTCGCGGAACAGTTCCTCCTTGGAACCGAAGGCCGCGTACAGGCTGGGCGAACCGATTCCCATGGCCGACGTCAGGTCGGTCATCGACGTCGCCTCGTAGCCCAGATCCCAGAACACCCGCATGGCCCGTTCCAGGGCCGCGTCCCGGTCGAATCCCCTGGGTCGTCCGCGTCCGGCCAAGCCGGGCCACCGCCCTTCGCTCATCCATTTCTGTGTCGTTCGTTCAATATATGCCTTGACCTGCCCGGACGGCCCTGTGATTATTTCTGTGCCGATCGACACAGAAATCGGCGAACCGAAAAAGAACATCGACACGGAGTCGGGGGACGGGCATGCACGAGCCGACGGACGCAACGGGCGCGACGGGCAACAGGGCCGCGCTGATCACGGGTGGCAGCAGGGGAATCGGCGCGGCGATCGCCCGACGCCTGGCGCACGACGGCGTGGACGTGGCGTTCACCTACGTGAGCGCGACCGGCAAGGAGAAGGCCCAGGAGGTGGTGGCCGCCGTCGAGGCGACCGGCCGGCGGGCCCTGGCGATTCGGGCCGACGTGGCGGACGCCGACGCGGTGACCGAGGCCGTGGACCGGGCGCACGCCGAGTTCGGGCGGTTGGACATCCTGGTCAACAACGCGGGCGTCTTCCCGAACGGCCCGATCGAGCAGGTCGCCCTGGACGAGCTGGACCGCACGTTGGCCATCCACGTACGCGCCGCGTTCCTCGCCTCCCAGGCCGCGATCCGACACCTGCCCGAGGGCGGCCGGATCATCTCCATCGGCAGTTGCCTCGCCGACCGGGTGCCCTTCCCGGGCATCGCGCTGTACGCGATGAGCAAGGCCGCGCTGGGCGGCCTGACCCGGGGCCTGGCCCGCGAGCTGGGGCCGCGCGGGATCACCGCGAACGTGGTGCACCCGGGCTCGACCGACACCGACATGAACCCGGCGGTCGGCCCCGACGCCGACGCGCAACGCCAACTCAGCGCGCTGGGACGCTTCCTGGACCCGGAGGAGGTCGCCGCGACGGTCGCGTTCCTGGCCGGCCCCGGTGCCGGCGGCATCACCGGCAGCGCGCTGACCGTCGACGCCGGCTCCAACGCCTGACCCGGCCCGCCGCCGCGGGTCGCCCGGAGCATGTCCCCGGGCGACCCGCGTGGCCGGTGTGGCCCGCCCGCGCGGCCCGCCCGCGTGGCCCGCTGCCGCCGGACGAGCGGAAGCCGCCCGGTCACGGGGACTTGCTGTAGCCCAACGCCTCGACGATGCGTCCGTCGCGGATGTGCATCAGATTGACGCCCGCCACCCACGCGGACCCCGCGTGCGCGTCGCCGAACACCTCGTTCACCTCGCCCCCGCCGAAGTACACGTTCCAGCGGATCACCGCGCGATCCCCGAACACGAACACCTCCTGGGGCCGGAAGGCGGTGTTCGTGTCGGCGGCCAATTCCTGCCAGAAGCCCAGGCACGCGTCCAGCCCCTCGTACCGCGTGCCCTCGGGCGCCGGCTGCACGCTCACCATCACGCACTCGTCGGCGACCAGACCGGCCAGGAGCGTCGGATCGTGCGCGGTGAACGCCTCGTTGAACCGCTCGATGACCTGAGCGGTCGTCATGGTCCCGGCGGTCTCGCCGGACGTGCCGGTCCCGGTCGTCCCGGCGGTCCCGGTCGTGGTCTCGATGGTCGTCGTGGTCCGCGACATGGTCGTGTCTCCCGTGTGTGTTCCGACGAGTTCTCCCGAACTCGTCGACGATGTCCGGCCCGCCGGTCTCGGCGGCGCCGTGGGAACGATCTTGCGACCCTCGCGGGGACCGGACAATTCCCGGCAGGGAATGACCGGCAGCCCGCTCGGATCCCGCGGTCACCCCGGACGGCGTCCGATCGTCGTCGAGGGCGCGGCCGCAACGTCGGCCATCCGACCCAGTGATCGCGTCACGGCACACGACGGGTCACCCTTGACCATCAAAACCGATCACCATATGGTTTTTGAACCGGGCAGTAGCCCGGACTGCCCCGGGACCCACCGATCGGAGTCGCCATGGCCGCGCACGACCTCACCCTGACCGACAAGGCCGCGTTGACCAGCGGCCTGGGCCAGATGACCACCAAGGCGATCGAGCACGCGGGGATCCCGTCGATCACCATGTCCGACGGCCCGCACGGGCTACGCCTGCAACGTCCCGATCGCGAGCCGGGTCAACTCGACCTGAGCCCGGCCGCCCCCGCGACGTGCTACCCGCCGGCCGTCGCGCTGGGCAGCAGTTGGGACATCGAACTCGCCCACCGCGTCGGCGCCGCGCTCGCCGTCGAGGCGGCCGCGCACGGCATCGGTGTCCTCCTCGGCCCCGGCATCAACATCAAGCGCTCGCCGCTGTGCGGGCGCAACTTCGAGTACTTCTCCGAGGATCCGACGCACTCGGCCGAATTCGGCGGCGCCCTGGTCCGCGGCCTCCAGGAGCACGGCACCGGAGCCACCCTCAAGCACTACGCGGCCAACAATCAGGAAACCGACCGCATGCGGGTCAGCGCCGACATCGACGAGCGCCCCCTGCGCGAGATCTACCTGCGCGCGTTCGAACGCGTGATCCGCCGCGCTCGGCCCTGGGCGGTGATGTGCGCCTACAACGGCGTCAACGGCGTGACCCTGTCCGAGAACACTCGGCTGCTCACCGACATCCTCCGCACCGAGTGGGGCTTCGACGGCCTGGTGATGTCCGACTGGGGCGCGGTGCGCGATCGGGTCGCCGCGCTGCGCGCCGGACTCGACCTGGAGATGCCGCCGACCGGCGGGCGCACCGACCGCGAGGTGGTCGCCGCCGTCACCGCCGGCGAGCTCGACGAGGTCGTGCTCGACCAAGCCGTCGAGCGGCTCGTGCACTTCGCCCACCTGGCCGCGCGACCCGCCGGCGACGGCTCGACCGCGCCGTACGACGAGCACCACCGACTCGCCGGCGAGGTCGCCGACAACTGCGTCGTGCTGCTCCGGAACGAGGGCCCGCTGCTGCCGCTCGACCCCGCCTCGGGCAGCGTCGCGGTGATCGGCGAACTCGCCCGCACCCCGCGCTTCCAGGGCGGCGGCAGCTCCCAGGTGACGCCCACCCGGGTGGACGTCCCGCTCGACCACATCCGCGAACTCGCCACCGGCGCCCGGGTCGACTTCGAGCCCGGCTACCCACTCGCGGACGGCCCCGAACCCGACGCCGACCCGGTCGGGGCCGCCGACCGCGCGGTCCGCCTCGCCACCGCGAGCGACACCGTCGTGCTCTTCCTGGGCCTGGCCCAACAGGACGAGTCCGAGGGCTTCGACCGCGACCACATCGACCTGCCCGCCGAGCAACTCGCGCTGCTGGAGCGCATCCTGGCGGTCAACTCCCGGGTGGCCGTGGTGCTCTCCAACGGCGGCGTCGTGCGCACCGCGCCGTGGCACGAGCGGGTGCCCGCGCTCGTCGAGGGCTGGCTGCTGGGCCAGGCCGGCGGCGGCGCGCTCGCCCGCGTGTTGTTCGGCGCGGTCAATCCCTCCGGCAAGCTCGCCGAGACCATCCCGCTGCGCCTGGAGGACTCCCCCAGCTTCCTGACCTTCCCCGGCGCGGAGGGCCACGTGCGCTACGGCGAGGGCGTGTTCGTCGGCTACCGGGGCTACGACGCGGCCCGCCGCGAGGTCGCGTTCGCGTTCGGCCACGGCCTGTCCTACACGACCTTCGCCTACCGCGACCTGACCGTGGCGCCCACCGCCGACGACACCGGGTTCGCCGTAAGGGTCACCGTCGCCAACACCGGCGACCGCGCCGGTCGCGAGGTGGTGCAGGTGTACTCCTCGGCACCCGCCGGCTCGACGGTGGAGCGGCCGATCCGGGAACTGCGCGGCTTCGCGTCGGTGCGTCTGGAGCCGGGCGAGAGCCGGGAGGTGCTGGTCGAGTTCGACCGCGCGGACCTGGCGTACTACAGCGTGCGCAACGACGGCTGGCGGGTCGAGGGCGGCACCTACCGCATCGAGGCCGCCGCGTCCTCTCGCGACATCCGGCTGTCCGTCGACCTGGCCGTCACCGCCGACGACGCCGGCGCCGAATTGAACGTGCACAGCACGCTGGGCGAGTGGCTGGCCCACCCGGTGGGCGGCCCGCTGCTCCTGGAGCGACTGGCCCGCGCGAGCTCCGACCTCACCTCACGGCTCGCGGAGGACCCGATGTTGCAGCGCGCCGCGCACAACGTCCCACTGGAGGTGGTCGCCGACTTCGCCGGCGGATTGATCGGCCGCGACGAACTGGCGGTACTCGCCGAGCGGGTCGCGCAGGCCGCGGGCTGAGGTCGGACCCGAGCCGACCGGCGGGTGCGGTGCCACGAGGACGCCGCACCCGCCGGGCCCGAATCCGGCTCAGTCGCGGCCCGTCGCAGCGGGTGCCGGCGCCGGCTCCACCAGGGTCAGGATGTCCTTGATCGCCTGCTCCATGTCGATCGAGCGGTCGTTGAGCCACTGCAACTGGATGCCGTCCGCGACCGCGATCAGCAGCACCGCCAGCCGCTCCGGCGGAATCACACTGTCGATGGAACCGTCCTCGACGCGCGATCGCATCGCGGCCAGCACCGACTCCCGCGAGCGTGGATAGCGCTCGGCGAAGAACGCGTGGGCCGGATGCTCGGGATCGCTGCCCGCCGCGGCCATCGACACGTAGAGCTCGATCAACCCGGCCGCGCGCGCTCCCGCGCGGACCATCTCCAGATGCGGATCGGGCCCGTCGTAGTCCTCCCACAACCGGCGGTTCTCCTCGTCGCGGGCACGGAGCACCTGCGTCAGCAGGTCCTCCTTCGACGCGAAGTAGTGCATCAGGCCCGGCAGGCTCAGGTTGCACCGCGCCGCGACCTTGCGCAGCGACGTACCCCGATAGCCCTCCTCGGCGAAGACCTCCAGGGCCACCCGCAGGATCTCCCGCCGTTTCGCCTCGCCCTTCTCGTACGGGCCGCGTTTCGCCATGTAACCCACCTTAGTCCGCGCCCACACCCCGGCCGCCGGGCCCGGTGGGAGTGACACAAAGGCAGTCGATCGGATGGTGTGCCGGCACACGCCGTTGCGGCCGGCGGCGGGGACTCGTTGATCCGTCATGACCACATCCACGTCGCTCGACGAGGCATTGGGCACACTCGCCGGCGCGATCGAGGAGATTCTCGACCTCCTCGACCCCACCCCCACCCCCGAGGGCGAGCGGCTACCCGCTCGCCCTCGACCGATCCCCGACGGCCCCGATCAGGCCGTACCGATACTGCACCTGGATCCCACCATCGACCCGGACGCCCTCGTCCACGCCCTGCGGCACGCCCTGCACCACTGACCGCCGGCCGGGCAGGTCGCGAAATCGCCTCGCCGAGGCGAGCCGCGAGAACCGCCGTCGCGCCCGCCCTCCTCGCCGATGGGCGACGAACAACCCACCTCTATGCGCGAGTTCACGAGACCCCGACGGCGGATGCCGGTACCGCGGCCCTCGCCGGTTCCGGACCGAACCGCGCTGTCACGCACAGGAAGGCCACCCCGAAGGCCACGTCACAGGACGAACGCAACAGCTCGAAGCCGTCGGCAGCGGTGGGCGACCACGGCGCAGAGCGTGCCCAGCACACCCACAATGACGATGGTCAACGTCCCGCCGATCCCGGGATCGAACAAGCCGGTCACTCGGGTGGGCAACCCGCGCACCGACTGATTCGCGGCGTTCTCCACCCGGCCGACCCGCTCGGGGGTGACGACCCGGTCGGTCCGGAACCGCCGGGCGGCCCCGGGCAGCACCAGTGCCGACAGCGCCACCGTCGCACCCGCGGTGGTGATCGCGGTGACGCCTACGCGGCGGCGTCCGGTGCGCAGGAGGTAGACGATGAACACGGCCTGAGCGACGTCGCCGGGAGCGGGCCCGGGCCCGGACGGCGGGTGCGCGAACCCGCTCTGACACGCCGCCATGCGGCAAACGAGTGAGGGTCGACGTCCGAGGGGCGGTCGTGTTGTTCCCTGGTAGGGCACCCACCGTGCACGTCGCGCGGAACGTACGCGCGCCGTTCGTCGGTTCGTCCCCCGTTCGTCCGCCCGTTCAGGAGATCCCCGTGGCCATCGCTCCCGGCAAGCTGTCCGACCCGGCCGTAGGCGCCTTCGTCGCCGCCGTCAACGCGCACGACCGGGACGCCTTCGCCGCGCTCCTCACCGCCGACGCGACGATGTCCGACGACGGTTCGGACCGCGACCTGCACGACTGGGTGGATCGGGAGATCTTCTCCTCCAACGGCCACATGGACGTGGTGACCGAGTCCGCCGGCGGCCACGCCCTGATCGTGGGCTACCGCAACGACACCTGGGGCGAGATGCGCACCGCGTGGCGCTTCACCGTGACCCCCGACGGCCGCATCAGCCGCTTCGAAACGGGCCAGGCGTAGCCCCACCGGGTCCGCACCCGTCGCGGACCGTCCCGCGGACCGATCACGCGTCGAGGAACAGGCCACAACCGCCCGCCCGACACCGCTCGATCCACGCCGCCGGATCCCACGACTCGAAGGACTCCAGTGCCGAGCCGACGAACCGCTCGAAGGTCGACGGCCGGGGGAGATGCGCCTTCGCACCGCTGGGAACACGACGGTTCCACTTCCGGGCCGGTGCCACATGCTCCTCGTCGGGCCCACCCGTCGGCGCCGCCCGGAGCGCGCACTGGTACGGACTCGGGCTGCCGGGCGAGCCCGCACCATTGCGCCGCCTGCCGCTGCTCGCGCTGCCGGATCCGCCCGGCCCCCGGTCGTGGGGGCACCGGCACCCCTTCCCTCCTCATCCGCGCGGGGCCTCCGGAATTCAGGACTCGCAATTCGGATTCGGATTCGAGGCCCGGGCGGCCCTCTGCCCGGCCCCGGGCCCGAGCCCCACGGCCGGGGCTCCGCGTCGTCAGGCCCGCGCGGTGGGCAGCACGAGCAACTCGGCGAGGTTGACGTGTGCCGGAGCGGTGACGGCGTACACTGCGCCGCCTGACCCGCCCGACCGCGCACCGCCGGCCCCGCGCTCGGCGGGCCGGCAGCCTGTCCGCCGCACCCCCGGCCCGGCCCTGACGTCGACCACGGTCCGCGCGGGTCAACCCAGTTCGCGGAACCAACGGACGACGGCGGCGGTGCCCAGGCGGTTGGAGTCCGAGTGCGTCACCTCGGGGCCGAAGCGGGTGACCCGAACGTCCGCCCCGGCCGCGCGCAACGCGGCCCGGCAGTGCGCCGTGTTCGCGGGTGCGGCCTCCTGGTCGTCGACCGCCACGTACAGCCGTACCGGCACCCCCGGGCGCCAATTCGTGCACACCGAGTCGGTCTCCCGCAGCGCGGCGGCGAACGCGCCGGTGGGTCGCTCCAACAGGGCCCGCCCGGGTCCGGTGAGCAGGGCGTCGATGTTCTCCGGGGTCCCCCGCAAGACCTCGGTGGGGGTGTGCGAGCCGTCCAACAGGCCCTCGATGGTGTCCGCGTACAGCGGCTGGAAGACGTCGGCCGGTCGGTCGTAGACGTGGTGCAGGCGGTTGTAGGAGACCAGTAGCAGGCTCGCGTAGATCACGCTCGCCTTCTCGTCCAGGTCGCCGCGCAGCAGCGCGGGCAGTTCGGCGCGGCGGAAGTCGTAGGCACCGCTGATCGGCGCGATCGCGCCGACCCGGAAGAACGCGTCCGCGCCGGACCGGAGCGCACGGGCCAGTCCGAGTGCGGCGGAGGCGCCCTGGGAAAACCCGCTGACGTACACCTCCCGTTCCAGACTTCGTCCGCGCGAGTCGGCGAACGACCTTGCCGCGCGCAGCAGATCGAGCGAGGCGGTGGTCTCCGACGGGATGTCCATCCACGGGTGCGGGCCCGGGCCCTCGCCCTGACCGAGGTAGTCGGGCATGGTGGCGGCGAATCCGGCCGAGGCGAAGGTCAGCGCGGGCGCGATGCCCCACGTGTCCTCGGCGGTGGACGGCGCGTCGCGCCGGTACAACTCGGTGCCGTGCGTGAACGACACCACGCGCAGTCGTCGATCCGCGCTCGCCGGAAGCGCGAACAGACCGGTCGCGGTGGTGGGTCGGCCGGTCGCGTCCACGGTGCGGTAGACCAGCCGGTACAACGTGACGTCGTCGCGGACGGTGCCCGGATCCCAGCGGTCGTCGCGCAGTTCCTGCCGGGCCTGCCCGGCGGTCACGGTCCGCAACTCGACGAAGTCCACGAGCGTGCCGCGCCCGAGCCGGTCGACGGCCGCCTGCGACGCGGCAGGCGTGGCGGGCGAGGCAGGCGCCGCGGCCCCCGCGGTCGCGGTGACCGTCGCGCTGAGCAGGCCGGCCAGGACGAGCGCCGCCGTGAGCCGGCGAGTGGCAGAGCGGGCGGTGGAGGTCGGGGCACCGGCGCGCGGTGCCGTACGGGAGTTCCTGCCTGGTGTGTCGAACCCTCGATTTCCCATGCCTCGACGCTAGGCATTCGGCGAGCGGGCGAACATCCGGACAGCAGGGAGGGCGGGATCCGGGCACGCCCGGGCCGAACCCGGGGGCATACCCGATGGACGCGCGGGTCGAAGTGTGCTCGGGCCGGGCCCGGCCGCCCGCGACGACACACGCCGGTGTCGGAAACGTCCCCCCGCGCCCGGTCCGGCGCTGCTGGAATGGAAGCGGACACCGCGCTGCGCGGTGGCGGCGCCCGAGCACCGCCGTCCGGCACACGAGGGAGCGACCCATGACGACCCGACACCCGCCCCGGCGGACCACGTCCACCGCGCGCACCGGCCGGGCGCCCGGGGCCTGGCCCGTACTCGGGCACCTCCCGCACCTGCTGCACGCCCCGCTGCGCTTCCTGGGCTCGCTGCCCGCGCACGGTGAACTGGTCGAGATCCGGCTCGGCCCACGCCCCGCGTTCGTGTTGTGCCATCCCGAACTCGCCCGGCAGGTAATGAGCGACGGCCGCACCTTCGATCGGGTCGGGCCGCTGTACGAGGGTTCGCGCGCGGCCCTGGGCAACGGTCTGGCCACCTGCCCGCACGCCGACCACCGGCGGCAACGCATGCTGATGCAACCCGCGTTCCGGTCCGAACACCTGTCCGGCTACGCCGACGCGATGCGGCGGGAGATCGGCGTGGCGCTGGAGCACTGGCGACCGGGCCGGGTGCTCGACATGGTCGACGAGATGTTCGCGCTCACCACGACCGTGGCGGTCCGCACCCTGTTCGGCGGCGGCATCACCGATCGCGACATCGCCGAACTGCGGGACAGTCTGGACACCTTCCTCAAGGGCGTCTACCTGCGCGCGCTGCTGCCCGCCGTCGACATCCTGCCCACCCCGGGCGCCCGGCGCTACACCCGGGGCCTGGCCACATGGCGGACCCACGTAACGCGGATCGTCGGCGAGCGCCGTGCGGACGACGCCGACGGCGGGGATCTGCTGGGTCGTCTGATCGCCGCCCGGGACGAGGCGGGCGGAGCGCTCACCGAGCGGGAACTGCACGATCAGGTCGCGGTGTTGATCCTGGCCGGCGCCGAGACCACGTCGTCCGCACTGTCCTGGGCGCTGCATCTGGTCGCCGCGCATCCCGAGGCGGAGGCGGCGCTGCACGCCGAGGTCGACGCCGTCCTCGACGGGCGCGTGGCCGGTCCCGACGACCTGCCCCGACTGGAGTGGACCGGCCGGGTGATCCGCGAAGTGCTGCGGCTGTACCCACCGGCCTGGGTGCTCCCGCGCACCAGCACGCGCGAGATCGAGGTGGCCGGCCGCGGGCTGCGCGCCGGCAGCAAGCTCGTGTTCAGCCCGTACATCCTGCATCGTCTCCCGGAGTTCCACCCCGAGCCGGAGCGCTTTTGCCCGGAACGCGACCAGGCCGACGGCTTCGCCTCGGGGGCCTGGTCGCGCGCTTCCTTCGTGCCCTTCGGTACGGGTCCGCACAAGTGCATCGGCGACACGTTCGCGTTGACCGAGGCCACGCTCGCGCTGGCCTCCATCGCGGGCCGCTGGCGCCTGCGCCCGGCCTCGGGTACCCCGGTCCGGGCCACCCCGCGCAGCGTGTTGACCCCCAGCGCCCTCCCGATGCATCTGATCCGCCGCTGAGCCGCACCGCCCGACTCCCGTAGCCGGCAGGGTCGTTCGTTCAACCGTGGGCGGCCACGCACTCCCCCACGGCATCGAACAGCAGCGTCCAGTTGGCCGGCACGCGCCGTACCGCGAAGGTCAACTGGAAGCGGACCACCGCCCACTCGTCGGGGTGCGCGCCGGCGCCGTGGGCACGCACCACCTCGAGGGCGTGGTCGAGGCACTCGACCGGGTCGTCCTCGTCGAACCCCAGTCGCGCGTAGGCCCGACGCACGTGGTCCGGCATGGACAGCGACTCGTCCCACCCGGCCACCGCGTCGAGCAGGTAGAGCAGGTGACTTCCCGGAGCGGGGAGTTCGCCACGCAGTCGAGCCGTGTCGAATTCCCGGTCCGCGTCCTGCGCCACCAGGTCCGAACCCTGTACGGCCCAGGCGACCAGGTCCATCCAGTAGGCCGGTTCGTGCAGGCCGTCGGTCTGCCGGATGTGTTCGCTCGCGAACACCGCCATCGCGTCCGGGTCGTCGATCAACGGCGAGACGACCATGTCGCTCGTGCCGTCGAAGCCGAAGTAGTGGCGCCGCCCGTCGAGGACGAGCGACTCGATGCCGGCCACATGGCCGGTTCGTCCGGGCAGCGGGTCGAAGCGCCTGGCGGGCTCGGGGTTCATGTCGACGACGGTAGCGACGATCACCGACGCCGCCGCCCCCGACCCGCGCCACCGCGGCCCCGCGACCCGGCGTGCGCGGCCGGTCGACGCACGCGGCTCGGCCGCCGGCCGCCTCGCTCACGCCTCGCGTCGGTGCAGGTCCCCCAGTACGGCCAAGTCGGCCTCGGTCAGCCGCAGCGCGCCGGCGGCCACGTTGGCGACCAGGTGGTCCGGGTTGCCGGTGCCGGGTATGGCCAGCATGTGCGGCCCCTGGTGCAGCGTCCAGGCGATCCGGACCTGCGCCGCGCTCACCCCGTGCGCTCGCGCCACCTCCAGCACCTCGGCCGCCTCGGTGTTGACTGCTCCGACCTGGCGCCCGGTACCGGCGATGGCGTAGAACGGTACGAACGCGATGCCCTGTTCACCGCAGGTGCGGACGAACTCGCCCTGGTCGGCCCGCATTCCGATGCCGTACGGGTTCTGTACACACACCACCGGCGCGATCGCGCGTGCCTCGGCCAGTTGCTCGGGGTGGATGTTGGAAACGCCCAGGTGTCGGATCAGACCGGCCGCACGCAGGTCGGCCAGTGCGCCGAAGCGCTCCGCGATCGAGTCGGTGCCCAGGACACGCAGGTTCACCACGTCGAGGTGATCACGGCCGAGTTGGCGCAGGTTCTCCTCGACCTGGCCGCGCAGTTGCGCCGGCGTCCTCGCGTGCGGCGCCCAGTGACCCGCCGCGTCCCGGCCGGGTCCGACCTTGGTGGTGATCACCAGGTCGTCCGGGTAGGGGGCGAGCGCCCGGTTGATCAGTTCGTTGGCGGAGCGCAGCGGCGAGAAGTAGAAGGCGGCGGTGTCGATGTGGTTCACCCCGAGTTCGACGGCGCGGCGGAGCACGCCGATCGCCCGCTCCCGATCGCTGGGCACCGCGTCGGCCGCGAGCGCCTCGCCGTCCTGCGTCAGGCGCATCGCGCCGAATCCGATCCGGTTGATCGTCAGGTCGCCGAGCGTCCAGGTGCCCGATTCCGTCGCGGTGATCGTCTGTGTGGTCATGGCGGCATGATCCTCGGGGGCTAGGCTGATCACCATCGATTAAGGTATATCCGAATCCTCAGGGGTGGAGATGTCGGCGAAGCTGGCGTTCTCGGCGGGTGATCTGGCCCGGATGCGGTTCGCCGTCTCGCCGATGTGGGAGGTCGGCCCCAGCTTCCGGCTGCTGTGCTCCGGCGCCGCCCACGCGATCCACCGGCCCTGGATCGAGCAGGTCCGCCCTCGCGTGGCGGCCGCCGGGCTGGACCGGGGCCGACTCGCCGAGCTGATCCCGCCGTCGGGCTACGTGCCCGACTTCCTCAACCCGGCGCCCACCGGGCCGACCTCCACCCTGGCGGCGGAACTGGCCGAGATCGTGGCCACTCCCGTCGCCTCGGTACGCCGCGACCTGGATCGGCTGCGCCACGAGCGCGGCGGGCTGGGCCCCAGGACCGAGGCCCTGTACGCCGATCCGCGTGCCCGGCTGGCCCGGGTCGCGGAGGAGATCGAGACCTATTGGGAGTTGGCGCTCGCGCCCTACTGGGCGCGGATCCGGGCGGTACTCGACGCCGATGTCTTCCACCGGGCCCGGCAGGTCGCCGAACGCGGGGCCGGTCGGCTCCTCAACGAGCTGCACCCGTCGGTCAGTTGGGACGACGACACGTTGCGGCTGGGTCGGCGGGAGCGGGCGCTGTCCCGGCGCACGGCGGGCGCGGGACTGCTGCTGATCCCGTCGGTGTTCACCGGACCGGACCCGTTCACCCGGGTCACCCCGCCCGAGCCACCGCAACTGGCCTATCCGGCCCGGGGCATCGGCGGGTTGTGGACCCCGCGTCCGGTCACCGGCACCGAGGCCCTGGCCGCCGTCCTGGGCCGCTCGCGCACCCTGTTGCTGAGCGAACTGGACACTCCGGCCTCGACCACCGAACTGGCCCGGCGAACCGGGCTCTCCGCGGCGGCGGTGTCCCAGCAGTTGACCGCGCTGCGCGACGCGGGCCTGGTCACCGCGCACCGGGCCGGCCGCGCGGTCCTGTACGCCCGCACGACGATCGCCGAATCCTTCCTGACCGCCACGTCCCGGTGACCGACCGGGGCGGGCGTCCACTCGGGCGCCCTCGGTCAGCGTTCGGCTTCGTCGTCCGCGTCGCCGCGCGGCCAGACCGCGATCGCGATCAGAACCGCGGCCCACACGCCCAGCGGCACGATCGGCCAGTAGCCGATCAGCTCCCCCTTGAGCACGCAGCGTGTTCCCCACACACCGGTGAGGATCACCGCGCCGCCCAGCCAGTAGCGCCACTCCTGAAGCCACTCGCGCAGGTCCCGGCGATCCCGCTCGGCCCGCGTGGTCGCGACCGTGGCCGCGCGTGGCCGCGCGGCGGGCAGGTCCGCGGTGAGTTCCGCGAGTTCACCGAGCACGGAGGCGGCCGCGGCGCGCGTCGCGCGCTCGTCGTACTCGCTCCGGTCCAGTCGACCCTCGGCGTAGCCGGCGGCGAGCCGGGCCAGTGTGGTGTCGCGATCGTGATCGGACGCGCGCATGGCGTGATCGAGTCGAGCATCCACGACAATCTCCTTCCGGGCGGACACCGAGTCTTTAGAATACAGTCGTATCCAAAACTTGTCAGGGGGGATCGATGCCCAAGATCGTGGACCGCGACGCGCAACGGCGGGCGATCGGGGCCGCGCTGCTGGAGTTGGTGTCCCGCAACGGCCTCGACGAGGTCAGTGTGCGCACGGTGGCCGCCGCCGCCGGGCGCTCCGCCGGCGCGGTCCAGAAGTACTTCCGCACCAAGGACGAAATGCTGGGCTTCGCCGCCGAGTTGGCCGGCGAGGCGGTGGAGCGGCGGTGGGCCGAGGTGGATCCCACCGGGCCGCCGCATGAGGTGTTGCGCCGCCTGGTGCTGACCACCCTCCCGCTGGACGCCGCCCGGCGCGCCGAGGCGACCGTGCGCTTCGCCTTCGTCACCCGCGCCGTCCACCACCCCGGTCTGGCCGCGACCCAGCGCGAGATCGACACCGACATCCGCGCGGCGCTGGCCGACTGGCTCGGTTCCGCCGCGCTGCCCGCGCACGGCCGGGACGCGTGCGAACGCATCGCCGACGCGGTCATCGCGTTGTCCGACGGCCTGGCCATGCGCATGCTCTACACGCCGGACGCGGAGGCCGAATTGCTCCCCGCCCTGGACAACGCCCTGCGCGCCCTGCTCGGCGACCACTGCTCGCCGACCCCGCCCGCAGGGTGACCGGCACCACCGGAATCGTGCGCCCGAAGGGTGGCCGAATCCCGGATTTTGTGCGCCGAGTGCCGCGTGCGAGAGTGGTTCACGGAGCCCGAACCGGCTCCCGGACGAGGCACGCCGTACCCGGTTGAGACAAGACGGTGTCAGGGAGCGTGCCTGTCATGGCTTGGATCGTCCTGATCATCTCCGGTGTCCTGGAAGCCGTCTGGGCGACGGCACTCGGCAAGTCCGCCGGATTCAGCAAACTCTTCCCGACCATGGTGTTCGGCATCGGCCTGACCGCGAGCATGGCGGGCCTGGCGTACGCCCTGCGCGAGCTGCCGGTCGGCACCGGCTACGCGGTGTGGGTGGGCATCGGCGCGGTGTTGACCGTCACCTACGCGATGCTCTTCGACGGCGAGGCGTTCTCCGTCGTCAAGGTCCTGCTGCTGGCCGGCATCGTCGGCTGCGTGATCGGCCTGAAGGTCCTGCACTAGGCCCTGTCCGGCATCGGTGGGTCGGGCCTCGCCCACGCGAGGCCCCACCCACCGGCCCGGTGTCCCGGTCAGTCGATCCGCAACTCACCCATCGCGCTCCACCCGTTCGCGTCCGGGATCACCGTGCTCACGATCTCCGGCGTGTGCCGGATCAGCGGACGGATCTGCTCCAGGGCCGCCTTGAAGTGGTCGGAGTTCACGTGCGCCGCGGCAGCGTCGTCACGGAACGCCTCGACCAACACGTACGTGTTGGGGTCCTCGACGCTGCGCGACCACTCGAACCACAGGTTGCCCGGCTCGCCCCGGGTGGCCCGGGTGAACGCCTCGACGTGCTGCGGCCACTCGTCGGCGTGTTCGGGCTTCACCGGAAACTTCACCACGATGAAAATCATTGGGTAACTCTAGGTCATCGCGCCTGCGCACAGGGGCGTACACCACCACCCCGGCGGCGACCCGCGGAACGCGTCGCGAACGGCCGACCCATTCGGCCGCACCGACCCGCGCGGGCGTACCGGCGCTCACCGGTCGACCGCCGGCACCGACACCGGGACCGCGACGAGCCGGCCGGTGCGCGGACCCTCCGTCGCGTCGGCCATGCCGTGCCATTCGGTGGCGACGACGAACAGCGTCCTCCCGTCGGGACCGCCGAGAGCGCACGAGAAGCAACCCCGGTCCAGTTCGACCGTCCGCAGCACCTCGCCCCCTTCCCGAACCCGCACACACCGCTCGTTGGGCACGTCCGCGTACCAGACCGCGCCCTCGGCATCGACGCAGATCCCGTCCGGAACGCCGTCGCCGAGGTCTGCCCACACCCGGCGATTCGACAACCCGCCGTCGACCGCGATGTCGAACGCGGTGAGGCGGTTGCCGTACGACTCGGCGACGATCAGCGTCGAGCCGTCCGGGGTCACCGCCATGCCGTTGGGAAAGGCGACGTCGTCGGCCACCCGCCGGACCGATCCGTCCGTGGCGATCACCGCGATGAACCCCGGCCGGAACGCCTGCCCCGCCGACAGGTCGAACCCGATCCCGTTGACGTACGCGTTGCCCCGTCCGTCCACCACGATCTCGTTGAAACCGTCCCCGACCGCGCCCAGATCGGCGTACTCCAGCAACGACCCGTCCGCCTCGAGGGTCACCACGCGTGCCTCGCTGGACGAGACGATCAGCAGCCGCCCGTCCGGCAGCCGATCGATGCACATCGGCATCGACGGAAACGGCACCCGCACCACCACCTCGCCCACACCGTCGGGCGCGACCGCGAGCACCTCCTGGGCACCCCAGTCGGAGAACCACAACCGGCCCTCGAACCACCGCGCCGACTCACCGAAAGCAATGTTCTCCCACAGGACGGTCCACTCGGACATGCGTCACGACTCCTAGGTCGACCCGAGGCGGGCCGCCGTCGGTGTCGACGGCGGATACCCGCTCTCCCGGGGTAGACCCCGACACACCCGAGAACTCATCGCCGAGCAAGCGCCCCGCGCGTCGTACCCGAAGCCACCTCCGGGAAGGCCGCCGAGGACCGTCGAAGAGCCTGCCGCCGCGACCGCGCGGGGGCGGATCGGCGAACGCCGCCGCGTACCGACCGCCCGAGGAACCGATTGTCCCGGCATGGAGAGCACGGCGGAAAACCGCCGCTCGCCGACATCGACGAATCCCGGGACCGATGACGCGCGACCGACGTCCCGGCAGTCCCGGCACAATGCCCGGCCGCAGCGCCCTTCCGGGCCGGCCGGGAGGACGAGGTCGTCAGGCCAGGCGCTTGGCGAAGATGTACTCGGTGCTGCCCGGCGGGTAGTCCGGCACCGTGCCGACGAGTTCGTAGCCCTGTTTCCGGTAGAAGTCCGGCGCCTGGAACTCCCAGGTCTCCAACCGCACATGCCGGCAGTCGCGCTCGGTCAGCGCGATCTTCTCGGCCCGGGCCAGCAGTTCCCCGCCGAGCCCGGTGCCGCGCCGGGTGGAATCGACCCACAGGAGGTCCACGTGCAGCCAGTAGGCCCACGTGTATCCGGCCAAACCGCCGATGATCGTGCCGTCGTCGTCGAGGGCGAACAGGTGCAATGCCACCTCGTCCTCGGCATCGGTCCCCTGGAGCCTCGCCAAGTGCGGCGACGCCGCGACATTGGTGTCGCCGAGCTGCTGCCCGAGCCAGGCTCGGCGTTCCGCGTCCACATTCGCTTCGAACTGCACCACGCACTCACCTTAGCCGGACGCGCGGCCCACGACGACAGTGCGCCGTCCGACGGCGTCGCGAGT
Source organism: Embleya sp. NPDC025285 (assembly GCF_055558835.1). Taxonomy (NCBI): domain Bacteria; kingdom Bacillati; phylum Actinomycetota; class Actinomycetes; order Kitasatosporales; family Streptomycetaceae; genus Embleya; species Embleya sp. NPDC025285. The sequence continues at coordinate 43,214 of NZ_JBVHLU010000028.1, read as the reverse complement.
GCGGGTCCGACGGCGTCGCGTGCGCACGACACAGCAACACGCCCACCCCGCCCGGCACATGGCCGCCGGTCGGGGCCTCGCACGGAACCGCCGACCGAACGCACCCTCAGCGGCCGTCCACCGCGTACCAGACCGCCGTGTCGCCCGGCAGGATCCCGCCCCCGGGCAACGCGCCGCCGGCCGGCAACACCGCGCCGTACTCGGGCAGCCGGACCGGCTCCGCGCCCGAATTCACCGCGCACACCAGCGCGTCGCCGCGCCCGAACACCAACGTGCCCTCGGGCGAATCGAGCCTGCCGAACGGGTGCGGCGGATCCTCGAACAGCTCCCGGTGGTGCGTCCCAGTGGTGTCCGAAAACACCTCGTTGGACCCGGTCAGCGTCTCGCTCGGATTCAGCGACGCGGGACGGCGGCGTCGAGGGTGGCCGCGTCGTGCGCGCCACCTCGGCGTTGCGGTCCTGCGCCATCCAGGCCGAAGTCGCGCGGGTAGCGGGCAACCACCGAATCGGGTCCGTCGTACAACCGCGCGCGCAGTTCGGCGGACGCGTGGTCGAACCTGGGCAGTGTGTCGACACGGCGGAACGACGCGTATCGGCCCCGGTTCTCGGCGTCGAAGTAGTAGAAGCCCGCCTCGGCGGAGTCCGGTTCGGCCCGGCCCCGGCGGAACCACTCGCTCGGCGTGGTCTCGGCCGCGCGCGAGGCCGGCCGGCGGGTCCCGCACGACGTCTCGGTGGTGGGTTACGACGACTCCTACCTCGCGGCGCACAGCGACCCGCCGCTGACCACCGTGCAACAGCCCATCGAGCAGATGTCCACCGCGATCGCGACCGCGATGTGGCAACGGCTCCAGGGCTACCACACCCCGCACGTCGACCACCGCTTCGCGCCCCGTCCGGTCGCGCGCGACTCCACGGCCGCCGCCCCGCCGCACCGGGACTGACCCCCGAGCGCGAGCACCGACGTACTACACGATCCGCCGCGGCCGGGCTTCCAGGCCCGGCCGCGGCGGATCGCGCGTCAGGAGCCCCGCACCCGGCCCAGCGTGTGGAGCATGTATCGATCCCGGTCGTAGGGATCGGGCCCGGTCCGGGCCCGGATCGGGATCGGATGGCCGGTGAAGGCGCGATATCCCTCGAACTCACTGACCAGGACCCCCTCCCCCCGGCTCGACTCGGGCAGCCGCCGGGTGACCCCGTGCAGCTCGGCGGCCGGGATCGTGCCCCGTACCAGGCAGCGGTCGCCCCGCGTGGACTGCTCCTCGGGCACCGCCCGCGCACCCGCCGGCAGCGCCGAGACCGCCCCGACGCTCGTCACGGGTGCCTCCAGCTCGAACCGGTGCGTCGGTTCGAACACCCGCGTGCCCGCGCGTTTGAGCGCGTCGCCGACGACCAGCGGTGTGACGTTCCGGAAGTCGCCCGCCGCGCTGAGCGGGCTCGCGAACCCGGTCCGGGTCAGCGTCACCGCGCAGTCCAACACCTCCCAGCCCCGGATGCCCTGACGCAGCGTGCCGTGCACGGATTCCTCGATCGCCCGATGGAAGGCGAGCGGCAGCCCACCCAGCTGCACCCCCAGCCGAAAGACGATCCCGGCCCCGGGGTCCGCCGGTTCGACCCGCAGACCCACGGTCGCCCAGAAGAAGTTCACCCCGTCACCGGCGATCTCCTGAACCGCCTCGCCGACCCCGACCGGCTTCTCGAAGTACAGCGGGCGCGACTCCTCGAACACGACCCGGAGGTCGTACGTGTCGGCCAGCGTCGCGGCGATCACCTCCTTCTGCACCTCGCCGTACAGGCGCACCGAGATCGCCCCGGTCGCCTCGTCGCCACGCACGTCGATCATCGGATCCTGCTCGGCGATCCGCAGCAACGCGGCGTAGAGCGCGGGCCGTTGCGCCGGTCTCGCGCCGATAGAAGGCGACCGCCGCACGCGGGCGGAGCGTGCCGGTTCGGGTGCGGACGTACGCGATCTTCTCCCCCGCGCGGCCCCGCTCGATCTTGAGCACCACCGCGCGCAAGGGTTGCTCGGCCGCCTCCTCGCCGACCCTGGGCAGGAGTTCGGCGATGCCCCGGACCAGGTGGTCGATTCCCTCGCCGGTGATCGCGGAGCCGAAGAACACCGGATACACCCGGGCGTGCTCGACATGGCGCGCGAGCGCGCGCCGAAAGTCCGCCTCGGTGAGGGTGACCCGGTCGTCCAGGTACGCGTCCACGAACGCGTCGTCGTGGTCGGCGAAGGCCTCCGCGAGCCGGGCGGCGAACCGCGCGTCCGTGCCGCCGAAGGCCGTGAATCGTGCGTCAGGGGTGCCCGCGTCGGCGACCGATCCCATCGCGACGCAGTTCGGGCCCAGTTCGGCGGCGACCTCGTCGAGCAGGTCGGCGTAGCGCGCCCCGCGGCGATCGATCTTGTTGACGAACACCAGTACGGGGATGCGGAGTCGGGCCGGCGAGCGGATCAGTACCCGCGTTCGGGCCTGCACACCCTCGACCGCGGACACCACGAGTACGGCGCCGTCGAGTACCCGCAGCGCGCGTTCGACCTCGGCGACGAAGTCGGAGTGGCCCGGGGTGTCGATCACGTTGACCCGGAGGTCGCCGATCCGAAACGCCACCACGGCGGACTGGATGGTGATGCCGCGCTTGCGTTCGAGGGCCAGCGAGTCGGTCTGTGTGCTTCCCTCGTCGACGCTGCCGATCCGGGTGATCACACCCGCGTCGAACAGCAGGCGTTCGGTCAGACTGGTCTTGCCGGCGTCAACATGCGCGACGATCCCGATGTTCAAGTGGTTCATGACGGCCAGTGGCTCCCGCAGCGGATGAGTTGATCGGACGAACTCCGTTGAGACCGCTGGTCTTTCCGCGCATGAGGGGTGCCCTTTCCAGGAGGTTGATTCGGTGCCTCGGGTTGCGCCCCGACCCTAACATCGCGGGTCGGACCCGCCCGGTCTCCACTTCGAGGTCGAGCGGCACTTCTTGGCGGCATCACCTGCCGCCCCTCCTCCGCTCCACCTAGCGTTCCCGGCCCCGTGCCCGGTCCGGCGTTCCGTCCCGTCCGCTGCTCCGTTGCAGGTCCCGTCGCGGATTCCGTTGCAGATTTCGTTGTGGATTCCGTTGCGACTCGCGTTGCAGCTCGCGTTGCAGGAGTCGTCCACCGCTCACCCGCGAGGCGGCCTCCGGTCCCCGGAAAAGCCCAGGAGGGTCGCCGAACAGGCCGCCGGCGGGAGCTCGCCACGGCGGCCGTCCCCGAGGTCTGCGCACCGGCCGGCACCGACCACGTCCCGCGCACGCTGTGCGCGCTCGCCACCCTCGACCACGTCGGCTCGCGAACCGGCCCGGCCCGAACGGAATTCACCGCCACGGAGAACATCGACCCGGACGGCCGCCCCGGCCTCCGCTTCACCCAAGGCCCGCACCCCGAACCCGCGCGCGGAACCCGCGCCCGGAACCCGCGCCCGAACCACGATCCGGCCCGGAGGCCGGGCGCTCACCCCGTGGCCCGCTCCCCGATCACGATCCGCGCGATCAACTCGCGGCGACTGGTCACCCCGGCCTTGGTGAACACGGCCTTCAGATGGTCCTGGACGGTGTACGGCGTCATCGCCAGGGCACGGGCGATCTCCTTGGTGTCGCAGCCGCGAACGGCCAGCAGCGCCACCTCCTGCTCGCGACCGGTCAACCCGTAGGCGGCCAGATACAGCGGCATCGTCTCGGCCGGCGAAGCCGGCGAGGCCACGACTCCGACGTGGCCGTCGGCGAGGCCGTCCAGGAGCGAGGCGTGCAGCACGAACCAGCGTCCGTCACGGGTGCGCACCCGGACCTTGGCCGACGAGACGGGCACCCCGGACGCGGCCAACCGAGCGTGCTCGGAGACCACCGCGAACGCGGTCGGCACCGAGAGCGCGCCGACCGCGTCGTCGGCGAGCTCGGCGAGCAGGCACTGCGCCCGCTCGTCGGCGGCCACCAGACCGTTCCCGGGCCCGAGCACGACCATCGCGGGCGCCTGATCGCCCGACGCCGCCGGCGCGGCGACCCGGTGGCACGCGCGCAGCGCGTTGCCGATGTGCCGGGCCGCGACGTCCGCCAGATCCCGCTGCCGGCCCAGGTACGGACCACGATCCGCCGCCCGCATGAACGCCGCACAGCCCCACATGCCGCCCCGCGTGTCGAAGACGGTGCGCATCTCGTCCCCGAAGCCGGCCGGTGCGATCTGTTCCCGGAATCGAAGGCTGCGCTCGGGCCGGCCCCGGGTCGCCCGGTCCAACGTCTCGGCCCGAAGCCCGCTGTGCCGGATCTTGGGAAAGGTGCTCACGTCGTCGTGCCAGACCTCCAACCGCACCGCGGCGTGGAAGCCCTCCAGGCTCAGATCGTCACTCAGCACCGAGGTGACCAATCCGGTCGCCGGGTCCGCGGTATGCCAACACACCGCGTCGAACTCCAGTACGTCGCGCAGCAGTTCGTCGGACCGGCGAAAGATCGCGTCGGCCTCCAGGCCCGCCCCGGCCAGTTCACGCAGGCCCTCGATCGCCCGCCGCGCACTCACGCCACGTGATGCCATGGCGCGAACGTAACACGCAGGCAACGACCGCGTCCGCAGAGCGACCGTCGGGGCGGACGCCGGGGGTCGACACGCGGTCTCCCGCAAACCTCCCAGGGATCTGGGATATCGCCGTACCGATGACGATCGCGAGGATGTCCACACGTGTTCCGCGACACCGTGTCCGGTTCGGACCGGACCGCGCGCTCCCCCCGGGACGCCGAGCCGCCCTGTGGATCCCCGCCCCGGACCGGGATCCGCAGGGCCTTCGTCGTACGGCGACACCCGGCCGCGCCCGTGTCCCCGACCGCGGCATCGCCCGATCACACTCGCCGCCACCCGCGACCCCCTGAGGCGATCCTCGAGCGCCACGCGACCCGCGCGGCGGCCTGGCCCACCCATGCCCGGTCGGTCGGTCGACCCCGGCCACCGGAACGAGGAGTCGGAGGTCCCCCATCACTCGCGAGCACACCACCCCCCGCGTCGGGTGCGCATCCGCACGGTCGACACGACCGCGCTGCCGATCTTCCTCACCATGCTCGACCGCGCGGCGGCCTGGCCGGCCGCCTCCGGTCGCGAGGGCCAATGGGGCACCGAACCGTGGTCCACCCGTCCCGAGGCCGTGCGACGCGTGGACAAGGTCCTGCGCCACGGCCACGCCCGACTGGCCGAGATCGACGGTGAACCGGCCGGCGGCTGCGTCGCTCCGACACACCCTCCGAGTACATCCCGGCGGCCGACGAACCCGAGTGGTTCGTCAACCTCCTGGTCACCGACCGGCGCTTCTCCGGAGCGGGCGTCGGCGCCGCGCTGATCGAGGACGTACGCCGTGAGGCGACCCGTCGCGCCGTCGACCTGATCCGGGTCGACTGCTACGCAGGCGGCGACGCTGCGCTCGTCGAGCAGTACAAGGCGCTCGGCTTCACTCCTCTCTCGCAGTTCGAGGTCGACCGCCCCGGATAGCCCCCCTGGTCCGGCCGGTTGCTCGGGCTGTGCCTGAACTCCCGGCAGCCGTAACGCTCCACGATCGCGACTCGCGATCCGCGACCGCGACCGCGAACACACCCTGAGCGCGGGGGACGACCTCCGGCCGGACTCCCCCGCGCCCGACTCGACCGTCCGCCCGACCGCGTGCCCGCCACTCGCGCAACCGGGCGCCCCGCCGCTCGCACGGCCGCCCGTGCGGCCGCTTGCGTAACCACCGATCGACGCTGCGCGACCCGTGGGCAAGTACCGGTAACCACGCGGAAGTTACTCACGAGTATGCCGTGACTTGTCACGCGATCACGCCTAGAACTTGTTCCCACTCCGTCCCAGAGTGAGGAACGTCACATGAGCGATTCCGCCATGCGCAGCAACAGTTCCAAGGGTTTCTCGCGCCGCACTTTCGTTACTGGAACCGGTTCCATCCTCGGCGTCGCGGCCCTCGCCGGCCGCGCCGGCGCGGCCCAGTCGACGGCGGCTGCCTCCGCCGCCTCGATCCCCTCCGGGGCACGCGTCCCGGCCCTGGTGATCGGCACCGGGTACGGCGGCTGTGTCGCCGCACTGCGTCTGGCCCAGGCAGGCGTCGACGTGCACATGATCGAGATGGGAATGTCCTGGGACACCCCCGGCCCGGACGGCAAGATCTTCGCCAACACCACCTCCCCCGACGCCCGTTCCTTCTGGCTCCGCACCAAGACCAAGCAACCGCTGAGCAACTTCCTCGGCTTCCCGATCGACCGGGACATCCCCAGGTACACCGGCATCCTGGACGCCGAGGAGTTCGCCGGCATCACCGTCTACCAGGGCCGAGGCGTCGGCGGCGGTTCGCTGGTCAACGGCGGCATGGCGGTGACCCCCAAGCGGGAGAACTTCGGCGCCATCCTGCCCTCGGTGAACGCCGACGAGATGTACAACACCTACTACCCGCGCGCCAACGCCGGTCTGGGCGTGGCCACCATCGACCCGGCCTGGTTCGACACCACCGCCTGCTACCAGTACGCCCGGGTCGGCCGCAAACACGCCCAGCGCTCCGGCTTCCCGTTCGTGTTCGTGCCCACCGTGTACGACTGGGACTACATGAAGCAGGAGGCCGCCGGCGTCGTCCCCAAGTCCGCGCTGGCCGGTGAGATCCTCTACGGCAACAACTACGGCAAGAAGTCCCTGCAGAAGACCTACCTCGCCCGGATCCGGGACACCGGCCGGGTCACCATCTCCTCACTGCACAAGGTCACTTCGGTCTCCCCGGCGGCCGGCGGCGGCTACACCGTGGTGATCGACCGGATCGACACCGGCGGTGCCACCACGGTCACCAAGACCGTCGTCGCCGACAAGGTCTTCTTCGCCGCGGGCAGCGTCGGCACCAGCAAGCTGCTGGTCCGGCTCAAGGCCACCGGAGCACTGCCCGCCCTGAACGGCGAGATCGGCCAGGGTTGGGGCGACAACGGCAACGTCATGTGCGGCCGGGCCAACCACCTGTGGGATCCCACCGGTTCCCTCCAGTCCTCCATCCCCACCGGCGGCATCGACAACTGGAACGCCGGCGGCGCGTTCGCCGAGGTGGCCCCGCTGCCCACCGGCATCGAGACCTACGCCTCGTTCTACCTGTCGATCACCAAGAACCCGAACCGCGCCCGGTTCTCCTGGAACGCGGCGACGGGCAAGGTCGACCTGAACTGGCAGTCCTCCTGGAAACAGCCGTCCATCGACATGGCCAAGACCATCTTCGACAAGATCAACGCGAAGGAGGGGACGATCTACCGGACCGACCTCTTCGGCACGTACAAGATCTGGGGCGACCACCTCACCTACCACCCACTCGGCGGCGCGGTGTTGACCAAGGCCACCGACAACTACGGTCGCCTGCACGGCTATTCCGGGCTGTACGTGATCGACGGCGCGCTGATCCCCGGCAACACCAGCGTCAACCCGTTCGTCACCATCACCGCCCTCGCCGAACGCAACATCGAGAAGATCATCGCCACCGACCTGTGACGCCGGCCTGACCGCGCGCCCCGGTGAGCCCTCACCCCCCGGTGCGAGCACACTCCCGGGGCCGTCCGGAGCACTCCGGCCGGCCCCGGACCACACACCGCGCGGCCGACGTCGCGGCGCCCCGCGGCACGCGGCATCATGTGCGCGTGATCACCATTCATCTGAAGTACGAGATCGACGCCGACAAACTGGCGGACTTCGAGGAGTACGGCCGGCGCTGGGTCGGCCTGGTCAACCGCTTCGGCGGCACCCACCACGGCTACTTCCTGCCGAGCGAAGGCGACAGCGACATCGCCTACGCGCTCTTCTCCTTCCCCGGCTTCGCCGCCTACGAGCGGTACCGCGTCGACAGCGCGACCGACCCCGAGTGCCAGGACGCGATCCGACTCGCCCGCGAGACCGGTTGCATCAAGCGCTACGAACGCCGCTTCCTGCGCCCGCTCGACGCCGGCTCCTGACCCGGCGATCGCGGCGTCGACCGACCACCGTCGGGAAGCTCCCGTGCCACACCGGGCCGGCCCCGCGACGAGATGCGGCGTCACGCCGGGGACCGACGGCGCCCGATCTCAGCACCGGTGGGACATCGCCTCTCAGTGCCGGTGGGACATCGTCGACTCGGAGACCAGCAACCGCAGCAACTCGTCCCGTCCCCCGCGCCGGAAGGCCTCCCGCTGCCGATCGGCCGCGGTCCCCTCCCGCATCAGCCGGTGCACCAGCGCGTCGACCTGACGGGCGTCCCCGGTATCCGCCAAAGCCGGGGTGACGTACTCGATCAACCGACCGACCAGCTCACCGGCCTTGAGGCGGTGCGGCGTGTACGGGTCGACCAGCACGTCGGTCAGACCGTGCCGCGCGGCGTACCACTGCGCCGCCGCGACGAGCTCGGGGGCGGGTCGAGGCGACGGCTGCCCGGCCGTCGCCTCCCGCAGCACGGTGGTCACCAGAGCCCGGACGATGCCGGCGAGCATCACCGCGTCGTCCACCCTGAGCTGCACGTCCATCGCCCGGACCTCGACCGTGGGATAGCGGTCGGAGAGCCGGATCTGCCAGTAGACCCGGGCCCGGTCGCGCAGCACGCCCGCGTTCAGCAGGTCGTCGATCCTGGCGTCGTAGTCGTTCGCGTCGACGAAGGCGGGCGGGACCCCACTGACCGACCAGCGGCCGAAGACGATCGTGCGCCAACTCGCGAAGCCGGTGTCGCCCCCCTCCCACAGCGGAGAGTTCGCGGACATCGCCACCAGCAGCGGCAGCCACGGGCGCAGCCGATTGAGCACGGTCACGCCGGCGTCCCGATCGGGGACCGCGACATGGACGTGCATCCCGTTGATGAACATCTCGTCGACCAGGCGCGGGGCGTCCGAATGCAGCGACCGGTAGCGGATCCGGTCGGTGACCTCGGCCGGGGGGCCGGGGCCGAAGGGCGAGGACCCGGACGCGACCAGGACGCATCCCGCCTGTTCGGCCGCGGCGGCCACCGAGTGACGCAGCCGCAGCAGGTGGCCGCCGACCTCGTCGAGCGTCTCGCACACCGGTGTGGCGACCTCGACCTGCATCTGCAACAACTCGGGCTGGATCTCGCCGCCGGCCACCGCCGGTTGCAGGTCCGCCGCCGCCCGAACCGTCTCGGCCATCGGCACCGGCAGGCCGTCGACGGGATCCACGAGCAGGTACTCCTCCTCGACGCCGAGCGTGATCACGGCCGCCCCCCGACCACGACGGGCACGGCTCCGCGAGCGAGCGCGCGGCGTACGGGGGCCACCCGTTGCCCCGAGGTCGAGCACACCATCGTGGACTCCTTCCAACCGTGACCACCGACGACGCCCCGCCGCCCCCGTCGGCCGAGCGGCGTCCACCCGACGCCCATCCGCCGCGTCCCCGCCTCGACGCGTGGATCCGCGACTCGCACGCCAAGGGCGCCGCAGGCGCGGCGCCCTTGGTCGGACTCGTGACTCAGACCGGCGTCCCCTCGTCGGCACAGTCGTCGGAGAGTTTCGCGACGGGGTTTATGGTCCGCTCGACCTCGCTCATGCACGGGCCGCAGAACGTCTCCCGTCGCCGGGCGCCGTCCACATCCCGGCTGGGGGGCAACGTCACCCCGCACATCGCGACGTCCTCGCTCTCCATCGCGTGCCACACCACGCTTTGTGCGTCCTGGACCGCTCTCATCACGTGCATGTCCGCTCCCGTGTCGTGAGATCCATCGACCTCACCATGTAATCCGCTGTGGGCTCGGCCCGCACGCCCAGCGCTTCCCGGACGGCGGGTGATCCGGGGCTCCGGGCACCCGATCAGGCACAATCCCGGTCGACGGCTTGGGCCGCGCGGGTGAACGCCACCCCCGGTCTCACGCCCGGCTCACCCTCGGTGACGCGCGACACGTATCGACGCGGCACGGCGTGGCCGAGAGCGAGGACCTGCGGCTGATCTCGGTGGGTGACCCGGCGGCGTACCGGGAGGCGATCGAGGTGGGGTCGACTCTCGGGCCAGACACACCCCGGCCGGGCGCGGCGCCTCCGCGTCCCGGCCGGAGCTCCCACTCCCCGCCGGGTCCCGGTTCGCGCGCTCGAAGCGGACCGGTCGGGCTGCGTCCGGGGCGTCGGTGTCGGGGCCCACGCGATCGTTGAGCGTGGGTCAACGAAGGCGCGGCGGATCGACGTTGATCGGGAGGGTGCGCCGGTGGAGAGTTGAGGACGTCGGCGGCGCGGCCCGGTCGGGATCGGTGACTGGCCCGCCCCCACCCCATTCGAGCATCGGAGCAGCATGCCCTCCCCCACCCACCGTCGCGACGGCCTCGAAGTACGCCTGGCGAGTCGTCCCGTGGGCGAACCCCGGGCGGAGGACTTCGAGTTCGCCCGGATCGAGGTTCGCGAGCGGGAAGCCGGCGAGGTCCTCGTGCGCAACACCTGGATGTCGGTGGATCCGTTCACCCGCGAATGGATGCACGCCGACGCGTACGTGCCGCCGTTCGTCATCGGCGAGCCGCTCGCCGACGGCGCCGTCGGCGAAGTGGTCGCCTCGCGCGCGGAGGGCCTCCCGGTCGGCACGACCGTGTCGCACTTCGCCGGATGGCGCGAGTACGCCGTGCTGGGCGCCGACGCGGTCGCCGCGCTGGACACCGCGCTCGCCCCAGTCGAGACGCACCTGGGTGCGCTGGGCAGTACCGGCCTGACCGCCTACGCGACGCTGACCCGGGTACTGCCCGTGCAACCCGGCGACGTGGTCTACGTTTCGGCCGCCGCCGGCGCCACCGGCAGCGTCGCGGGACAACCGGCCCGCCGACTGGGCGCGGCCACGGTGATCGGCTCGACCGAGGGGGCGGAGAAGACCCGACTCCTCACCGAGGAGTTCGGCTTCGACGTCGGCATCGACCACACCCGGGGCCGACTGCGCGAGGACCTCGCCCGGGCCGCCCCCGACGGCGTCGACCTGACCGTGGAACTCGTCGGCGGCGCGCACCTGGAGGCCGCCATCGACGCCGCCCGGGTCGGCGGCCGGATCGCCGTGGTCGGAGCGATCTCCGGGTACAACGCCACCGGACCACTGCCCGGACCCACCAACATCTTCGCCACCGCCACCAAGGAGCTCACCCTGCGCGGCATGGCCGTCACCTCGTACTTCGGGCTCGCCGAGGAATGGACGAAGTTGGCCGCGCCCCTCCTGGCCGACGGTACCCTGCGCACCCGGCACACCGTGCTCCCCGGCCTGCGGCAGGCCCCGGAGGCGCTGATCGCACTGCTGCGCGGCGAGAACATCGGCAAGATGCTGGTACGGCTGGAGCACTGACGCCGGCACGGTCGCGCGCCGACCCGCGACGGCCCGGAGCGTGCCCGCGATCCCCGCCGGGCGATCGCGGACACGCCCTGACGACCGCCCGCCGAGCCCACCTGAGATCATGCTCGGGCCCTGCACGACGATCTGGACGAGGATCCGTGGAACGCTACGAAATCGAGGCCTTTCTCACCCTCGTCGAGGAATTGCACTTCGGCCGTGCCGCCGAGCGGCTGCGCATCTCCACCGGCCGGATGAGTCAGACCATCGCGAAGCTGGAACGCGGAATCGGCGCCCGGCTGTTCGAGCGCACCAGCCGCCGGGTCGCGCTCACCCCGATCGGCTGCCGGTTCCACGACGACCTGCGGCCCGGCCACGAGCAGATCGAGCGGGCCGTGGGGAAGGCGATCATGGCCGCCCGAGGCTTCGACGGCCCGCTGCACGTCGGCTTCCTGGGCGCCGCCGGGGGCCAATTCCTGTTGGAGGTGATCCGTGCCTTCCGCGCCGAGCACCCGACCTCCGAGGTGGACCTCCAGGAGTTCCAGATGAACACCTCGATCGCCGGGCTGCGCGCGCACAACTCCGATCTGGTGCTGGTCACCCGCCCGTTCGCCGATCCCGATCTGGTGATCGGACCCACCCTGTGGGCCGAGACCCGCTACCTGGCGCTCCCGTGCGAGCATCCGTTGGCCTCCCGCGCCGAGATCGGGCAGGAGGATCTGGCCGATGTCACGCTGCTGCGCATGCCGGCCAACTGCCCGTCCTCGGTCGCCGAGGACCGGGTCCCCTCCCGCACCCCCGCCGGCCGGCCGATCGCCCACGGCCGGCCCGCCACCACCTTCCTGGAGGCACTCGCCCTGGTGGGTGCCGGCGAGGGCGCGTTCACCGTGGGCGACCAGGTGAACCGCTTCTACGTCCGTCCCGACGTCAGCTACGTCCGGATCGCCGACGCCCCGCCGATCGAATGGGGGCTGATCTGGCGCAAGGCCCACGAGACGGAACGGGTGCGCGCGTTCAACGACCGGGCCGTCGCGCTGAGCCGCACCCGTACCGCGTCATGACCCGGCGTCCCGCACTCCCCGCTGCTGCGCCGCCCACTGCCCGGTGATCGGGACGTCCAGCACCGCTTTGCCCCGGACTTGGCGGGACAACAGCGCGTCGGCGGCGAGTTCGGCCTGCTGCCACGGGCCCCGCCAGCCGATCTGCGGCCTCAGTCGACCCGATTCCAGCAACCCGAGCAGCACCGCGAGGTCGTCCGCGAAGGGGGTCGCGACGTTGAAGTTCTCCAGTCGGCCGCGCGCGGAGTTGGTACCGGCCACCTCGAAGTCGATGGTGGTCGGCTGCCGGGCCGCCCGGCCGATCGCCTGCACCACCCCGTCCGCCTCCAGCCGGTAGAACGCCTCGGCCAGTTGCGGCCCGCCGACGTTGTCGAGCACGCCGTACACGGGAGTCGACAACGCGCCGGGTCCGGGCACGATCTCGGCGGCGCCCAACTCCCGCAGTCCTTCGGCCCGTTCGGGCGAACCGACCGAGGCGATCACGTGCGCGCCGGCGAGCGCGGCCAATTGTACGGCGAACCGGCCGACGCCGCCGGAGGCGCCGGTGACCAGGACTCGGCGGCCGAGCACGGAGCCCAGTCGGCGGACGGCCTGGAGAGCGGTGACGCCGGCGACCGGAAGGGCGGCGGCGACGCCCAGGTCGACCGCCTCGGGGACGACGGCCAGGTTCGTGGTGTCGGCGGCGCGCAGTTCGGCCCACGCGCCGTCCCAGCCGAAGGTGACCACGCGGGTGCCCACCTCGGGTCCCGAGCCGTCGGCCGCGGCGCGCACGACGATCCCGGCGGCGTCCCAGCCGGGGACGTGTCCGGTCGGTTCGCCGCTCGGCCGATAGGCGATCTCACCGAAGTTGAGCGAGAAGGCGGCGACCGCGACCAGTACCTGGTGCTCTCGCGGGCGCGGGTCCGGCGCGTCGGCCGCGTGCAGGCCCTGCGGGCCGTGGATGAGTGCTCGCATGTGTGCTTCCCGTGTGCTTCCCGGTCGGTCCCCGGCGCGCGGGGAGCGCGCGCCGGGGACGGGGTGGACGCCGATCACCGGTGGGTGTCGGCGAGGTGCGGTCGGTTGCCCGCGGCGACGGCCGGGGAGATCACCCCCGCGTCATTCGCGCGGTTGCGCGTCATCGGTGCCATCACCAGTCGATGGGGCAGTTCCAGTTTGCCGACGGTGAGGGGTTCGAAGAATCCGGGCATGAGGACGCTCCTGTGCGGAAAGACACCCCCGTCGCGGTCGTGACGGAGGCACCCCTCAACCCTCGTCGGCCGACGCGAACCGAACAACGCCGGATCCGACAAGGAACGGCGCGTCGCGCTAAACGATCCGCGCCCGGTCAGCGGCGCGCACGCGCTCCGGGCATCGGGCCCTCGCGTTTGAGCGTCTCGACGATCGGCGTGGTCTCCACGCTCGTGATGCCCTCGACCGAGCCCAGCGATTCCGCGATGAAGTCGTACAGGTCCGCCGTGTCGCGACACAGCACGCTCGCCAGGAAGTTCGCGCGTCCGGTCGCGGCGGCCCCGAACACCACCCGGGGGTCGGCCGCGACGACCTCGGCGACGGCGTCGAGGGCGGACGGGCGCACATTCATCCACAGGAACGCGCACAGGCCGTAGCCCAGGTTCGCCGCGTCCGTCTCCACCTCGAAGAACAGCACGCCCGTGCCGCGCAGCAGTTCCACCCGCCGGCGCACCGCCGACTCCGAGGTTCCGCAGGCTCGGGCGAGTTCCGCGTACGAGGTGCGGCCGTCCCGGGCCAGTGCCGCGAACAGTTCGCGGTCGCCGTCCACCCACGCGGGCACCGGCGTGTCCCACGACGGCTGCGGAGCGGCCCGGGTCAACGCGTCGACCTGGGCCGGGGTGAGGCCGATGTTCTGCCCCTGCCACGTCGTCGGCCCACCGACGACCACGCGCAGCAGGCAGTACATCTCCAACCCGATCACCCCGGCCGCGCGGCCCAGTTGCCGGGACAGTTCGCCCCCCGGGGCCTCGGGCCCCTTCGCTCGGGTCACGCACATCACCTCGGTGCCGGCCGCCAGCACTTGCAACCAGGACACGTCCGGTCGCCGGCCCAGACCCTGGGCCACCGCGTCCACCGCGTCCGGCACGCACCGCACCCGCAGGACCCACGACGTCTGACCGGTGCGTCGGGTATCGGTGATCGGTACCACCCGGATCGCGCCGCTCGCGCGCATGCGGCGATAGTGCCGCAGCACGGTCGCGTCGGAGACGCCCAGCACTTCGGCGATCCGCGCGAAGGGTGCACGACCGTCGATGTCGAGCGCGTGCAGGATGGCCAGGTCGACGGCGTCGAATTCGATGGATCCCATCACCCGAAGCCTAGCAATGATGGGAATCCGCCGTATCGAAGCTTCACACTCGACCGGGTCACGCGAATACGCGACTGTTTCCGTCAGCGGCGCCGAGCGGACGACGGCCCGCGCCGCCCGCGTCTCGCCCGACCCCGTCCGGTCGGGATCCGACGCGACCCTCAGCAAAGCCATGCAGCCCATCCGACCCATCGGGTCGCCTCGGCTCGTTCCGCCAAGGAGTCATCGTGCGCAAATGGGGACCGCTCGTCGCGGTCTGTCTCGGATCGTTCATGCTGCTCGTCGACGTCACCATCGTCATCGTCGCCCTGCCGGACATGGGCGCCGACCTGGGTTCCTCGTACACCGACCTGCAGTGGGTGTTGGACGCCTACTCCCTCGCCCTGGCCGCGCTCATGCTCGGCGCCGGGTCGCTCGCCGACCGGGTCGGCCGACGGCGGGTCTTCGTCCTCGGCACGATGTTGTTCACCGCCGCGTCGCTGCTGTGCGCGCTGTCCTTGGACACGGCGACGCTGATCGCGGCGCGGGCACTGCAGGGCGTCGGCGGCGCGGCGATGTTCGCCACCACGATCGCCCTGCTCGGGCACGCCTACCAGGGCCGCGACCGAGGCGTCGCGTTCGGCGTGTGGGGATCGATCAGCGGGGCCGCCGCCGCGATGGGGCCCATTCTGGGCGGCCTGCTGACGCAACATCTCGGCTGGGAGGCGATCTTCCTGATCAACGTGCCCATCGGGGTGGCGACCGCGCTGATGGCCTGGCGGGTGCTCGGCGAGTCGCACGGGAACCGCTCGGCGCGACTGGACCCGATCGGCATGCTCACCTTCACCCTCGGCGCGGCACTGCTCACCTACGGGTTCGTCCGCGCGGGCGGAGCCGGCTGGACCGAGGGCGGGACCCTCGCCGTGTTCGCCGGCGCCGCGCTCGCGTTCGTGGTCTTCGTGGTGACCGAGGTCCGGGTCGCCGAGCCGATGATCGACCTGGCGCTGTTCCGCCGCGCGTCGTTCGGCGCGATCATGGCCGCCGGCCTGCTGATCCAGTTCGCCGCGTTCTCCGGTTTCCCGCAGATGTCGGTGTGGCTCCAGTCGGTGCTCGGGTACGGCCCGGTGGGGGCCGGACTGGCACTGTTGCCGCTGGCCGCGACCTCGTTCGTGGTGTCCGCGCTGGCGGGCCGGTTCCTGCTCGGGGTGGCGCCCACATGGTCGATCGGGATCGGCGCGGTGTTCATCGGCGTCGGCAGCCTCGCGCTGACCCTGGTCGACGCCGGATCGGGCTGGGCGGCTCTGACTCCCGGCCTGGTGCTGGGCGGGGTCGGAGTGGGCCTGGTCATGCCGCAGTTGGCCGGCGCGGCGCTGGCCGCCGTCCCGCCCGCGCGCGCCGGGATGGCCGGCGGCGCGCTGAACACCTTCCGACAGTTGGGCTTCGCGCTCGGCATCGCCGTGGTGGGTGTGCTCTTCCGCGACGGCGCGGCCCACACGCTGCGCGAGGCCGGGTCGGTCGGCGGCGACCCGCACGCCACCGCCGAGGCGCTCGGCGGCGGCCGGGCCCAGGAGATCGCGGCGGCGGCGCCCGCGGACTCCCGGGATGTCGTACTGGGCACCCTGCGCGAGGCGTTCGCGGCGGGAATGGACCGCACGTTCGTGCTCTGCGGGGTACTCGGGATCGCGGCGGGCGCACTGGTCCTGCTGACCGGTCGGGCCGCACCCGCCACCGCGGCCGCGCCCCCGGACCGGCGGCCGGCACCCGACTCCGAGACCGCACCCGCATCCGCGTCGCGGTGACGTCACACCGGCACGCGCCGTCCGGGAAGTGCCCCGGGCGGCGCGTGTTCGCGGCCGTCCGCGGGCGTCAGGCGTGGGCCATTTCAACCACCTTGGCGGTGGGCGCGTTGCGCTTGACCGAGTCGATCCCGTTCATGCACGCCGCGCGGGTCTCGTAGGCCTCACCGACGGCGATGATCTGCCCGTTCCCGGCCTTCAGCCTGAACCGGAACTTGCCTGCCTTGTCGGTGTACATCTCGAACTTGGCGGCCATCACACACACCTCCGTGATCGCGTCGCCCCTACCATGGTCTCGCTACGCGCGCCCGCCGGCATCCGCACCGGCCCGTCGAGGCCCCGGTCGTGGCAGCCGCCTCGGGCGGTCGCGGGTCCTCGATCGGGAGTGTCATCTCGGGGTCACGGTGCGTTGCCCAGCGCCTGGCGCAGCGGCAGCGCGCCGGTGGCGATGTGGATTCCGCGCGAGACGATCCGCGCGTTGGTCGAGTCGAGCATGGACAGTCGGGACAGCGGCGCTGGACCGTCGTCGTGCAGCGAACAGCACAGGAGCAGCATCGTGCGCAACGCCCCCGGCGGGAACTGCGCGTCGGAGGCGGTGACCACCTCGCGCAGCGTCCGCCAGCGCACCGCCGCGTAGCGGCCGTCGTCGGACCAGTCCAGGCATACCGCGTACAACTCGGGGCGGCGCACGAACGAGCCTTCCTCGGTGAGGATGTACGTGGTCGCCTGGTCCGCGTGGCTGCCCTCGGCCGCGCGGTAGAGCGCGGCCTCGATCACTTCCGAGGACATCGCCGGGACGGAGGCCCCGTCGGTGTGGCGGGCGGGGCGCGCCGTGACCCGGTCGCCGCGGTGCTTGGCGTCGTTCCGGTTGCGCCGGCTGCTCGGGCGACGATCGGTGCTCATGAGACAACCCTTCGGGCCGGGTCCGGTGCCCACGTGTGGGCGGGGGCGAGCAGGTGCGCGGGTTCCACCTTGAACAGTTGGGCCAAACGCTCCACATCGTTGAGGTCGAAGGGGAGTTCACCGGTGAAGCGACGCCACGCCCAGGACCGGCCGTGTCCCAGTGCCTCGCCGATCGCACCGTCCGTGTAGCCGTCGCGCCGTGCGAGCATCCGCACGTTGCGCACCACGATCATCCGGATCGGTTCGTTCGAATCCGAGTCCCGGGTGGATATCGGCTCCGCCGTTCTCGTCCCACGCACCCCAGGCGCAACATCTCTCATCTCCGCAGAGTAGATCGCCACTTGCGGGAGCGGTAGAGCACAAGGAGGACAATCATCCCTCTGTGCGGGAAAGTTGCCGCGTCACACGAACGCGTCGAACCTCGGAACCGGGTCCGGTACGGGCTTGCGGATCTTCAGGGGTGGGTCCGGTACGGGCTTGCGGATCTTCAGGGGTGGGTCCGGAACGGGCTTGCGGGTCTTCGGGAGCCGGTGGGGAGCCCGCCTGCGGATCTTCGGAACCGGGTGCGGACCCGGTCGAAGGGTCGTCGGGGCCCGGCGCGGAACCGGCCTGCGGGTCTATGGCCGCACCTCCGTGTCCGCCAGCGGGTCGGACCAGATGTCCAGGGGCACGAAACCGGTGGCGTGCCCGTTCGGGCCGACCACGCGGCCCATCTGCTTGATCACCTGGATGGTGACCGCGCTGTCCACCACCTCCACCCGGGGGAAACGCCCGGACCACTCGGCCTCCAGGGTCGGTACGTCCGCCGCCCGGCGCAACCACACCACGACGACCAGGTTGGCGGTGCCGGTGACCACGGCGCACATGCGCACGTCGGCCGACGCGGTCAACCGGGCGGCGTTCTCGTCCAGTTCGGCTGCCGGCACCCGCAGCCACCAGGTCGCGCAGACCGGCCAGCCGGTGAGCGAGCGGGCCACCTCACCACGGAATCCGGCCTGCCCGCCGGCGGTCAGCCGGGCCAGCCGGCGGGCCACCGTGACGCCGCTTGTGCCCAGTCGGCGGGCCAGTTCCGCGGTACCCAGTCGCCCGTCGGGGCCCAGTTCGAGCAGCAACGCCCGGTCCGCGTCGTCCAGTGCCCGGGTGGGCCGGCTCGACATGCGCGGCGGGCCGCTCAGCAGGTCGCGCTGCTCGCGGTCCAGAGCGCGCAGCCGCCACGCGCCCGAGTCCTTGTACAGGCGCAGCGGGAGCTGGACCCGGATGCCGGTGATGCCCGGGACGGACGGCAGCCGGATCCGCAGGTATTGCGCCAGCGCGTCGGCGTCGGCCGCGGCGGCGGTGATCAGCAGGTCGCGGTTGCCGGTGAGGTACTCGACGTTGAGGGCGTGTCGATGCCGGGCCAGGCGCGCGGAGACCTCCGGGATCCGGCCCGGAGCCACCCGGATCTCGACCAGCGCGACGCTCGTGCCGCCGAGTGCCCCGGGACCGCCGCCCGGGTGGCAGGTGATCCACGCGGCGCCGCTGCGCTCCAGGCGGCGCCAACGGCGGGCCAGGGTGACCGGGTCGACGCCGAGCACCGGTCCCAGCTCGGTCCAGGTCGCGCGCGGCGACAGTTGCAGCGCGTGGACGAGCGCGAGGTCGAGTTCGTCCAGCGCTTCCGGGCCGAGCGCCGCTTTCGATTCCTGCATCAGCCGGGCCTCTCGGGATCACTTTCGGCATCCACGATGCCGGCACGCGTACGGCGGCAACCCTGGTGGGGGTCCGTGGCGGTGCCATGGACGGCCCACGACTGCAGTGAGGACGTACGGTGAAACCGCTCCGACGGCACGACGGCACCCTGTTCCGGGACCTGAACCACAACGGCACGATGGAGCCGTACGAGAACCCGGGCCTGCCGATCGAGGAGCGGGTCGCCGACCTGCTGGCCCGGATGACGTTGGCCGAGAAGGCCGCGCTGATGTGCCACGGGCGGATCGCCGGCAGGCGGGCGGACGCCTTCCCGACCGACTGCGAGGCACTCACCGGGCTCGGCGTCAGCCACTTCCTGGTGATGTCCGCCCCGACCGCCCCGGTGATGGCGCGGTGGAACAACCACCTCCAGGATCTGGCCGCCGGCACCCGGTTGGGCATCCCGGTCACGTTGTCCTCGGACCCCCGGCACGGGTTCGGCGACAACCCGGCGGCGGCGCACACCGGTGGCGGGTTCTCGCGCGGGCCGGAGCCGATCGGTCTGGCCGCCACGAACGATCCCGGGCTGGTTCGCGAGTTCGCCGCCGCCGCGGCGCGCGAGCTGCGCGCGGTGGGCATCCGGGTCGCGGTGCATCCGATGGCCGACCTGGCCACCGAGCCGCGCTGGGCGCGGATCGCGGGCACCTTCGGCGAGGACGCGGAGAGGGTGTCACGGATGCTGGCCGCGTACATCGGCGGCATGCAGGGCGCGGCCCTGGGCGCCGAGAGCGTGGCGTGCATGGTCAAGCACTTTCCCGGCGGCGGCCCGGTGGCCGGCGGCGAGGACCCGCACTTCGCGTACGGCCGGCTCCAGGTCTATCCGGGTGGCCGATTCGAGCACCACCTGCGGCCGTTCGAGGCCGCGCTCGCGGCGGGCGTCGCCCAGGTGATGCCGGCGTACGGGATCCCGGTCGGCGTCGGGCTCGCCGAGGTCGGCTCGGGCTTCAACCGGGACGTGATCGCCGGGCTGCTGCGCGGCCGGTACGGCTTCGACGGCGTGGTGTGCACCGACTTCAATCTGTTGCGGGGTATGCCGGTTCCCGGTGTCGGCGACTTGCCCGCGCGCAACTGGGGGGTGGAGCACCTGCCGCTCGCCGAGCAGGTGCGGCTGCTCCTGGACGCGGACGTGGACCAGTTCGGCGGCGAGACCCGGCCCGGGTTGATCGTCGACGCGGTGCGCTCCGGTGCGGTCGCCGAGGCCCGGATCGACGCGTCGGCCCGGCGGATCCTGCGCGACAAGTTCCGCCTGGGCCTGTTCGAGGACCCCTACGTCGACCCGGACGCGGCGGAGGAACTGGTCGGCCGGCCGCGGACCCGTGCGCTGGGTCGTCGCGCGCAGCGGCGCTCCCTGGTCCGGTTGCACGGCGAGGTGCCGGCGCACGGCCCGGACCGCAAGGTGTACGTGGAGAACATCGATCCGGAGTCGGCATCGCGCTACGGCACGGTCGTGGACCGGCCGGCGGACGCGGACCTCGCGGTGCTGCGCCTGAACGCCCCGTACGAGCCGCGCGAGGGACTGCTGGAGCGGTACTTCCACGCCGGTTCGCTGGAGTTCCCGGCGCCGGAGTCGGCCCGCCTGCGCGAGTTGGCCGCGCTCGTCCCGCTCGCCGTCTGCGTGTTCCTGGACCGGCCCGCCGTGCTCACCGAACTCGCGGACGTGGCATCCGTGTTGCTCGCCGATTTCGGCGCGGACGACGACCTGGTGTTGGATGCGGTGTTCGGCCGCGCCCCGGTCGACGGGCGGTTGCCGTTCGACCTGCCGTCGTCGATGCGCGCGGTCGAGGAGTCCCGCGAGGACGTGCCCTTCGACACCCGCGACCCCCTGTTCCGCTGCGGCCACCCGGGGCCGCCGCCGGCCGGGACGAGCGAGCCGAGCACGGGCCCGGTGCGCTGACCCTGCCGCATGCCGCTCCGGCTGTCGCTTCGGTGTTCACGACCCGGCCGATTCCGCCCACGCCGAGGTCAGTCGGTCCACGATGCGGTGCAGCACGTCGTCCGCGAAGCCGAACGGGACGCGCAGGCACCGTGCTGCGCCGTTCGACGGCGGTGCCCGAGGAGGGTCGCGGGCCCGCGCGGTCGTTGCGGCGGGTCTTCCTGGACGGCGTGCTCGTGAACGTGCCGAATCCCAAGGTCGTGCTCTTCTTCCTCGCGTTCCTTCCGCAGTTCGTGCCCTCGGGGGCGTCGCCGACCCGGGCCAGGGTGTGGATGGTGGGCCTGGGTGCGAGCGTGTCCGCGATCGGCCTGCTCCTCGGGCTCGGCTACACGTTCGCCGCGGACGCCGCCCGGCACCTGGTGGGCGGCGGGCGTCCCGGGCGGGACCTGGCCGGGTACCTGGTGGGCGGCGTCTACCTCGCGCTGGGACTGTTGGTCGCGCGGTGACCGGGGCGCCGTTCAGCGCGGGCGCCGACCCTCGCCGGTCGCGGGTGGCGGTGCGTTGCTCGGTGGTTGGTTGTCCACGGGCGAACCCCGGCGCCCGCCCGGCGCGATGCCGGGCGGGGTATCGGGCGAGGTATCGGGCGGCGCGGTGCGGGGCGGGACACTGGGCGGCGCGGTGCCGCCGTGCGGGACACTGGGCGGCACGGTCGAGACGGCACTCGGGTTCGGCGCGGGCACGCCCGCCGGGGACTCCGGCGTCGAGGCGGGCGCGGTCGTGGTCGGCCCGCCGGTCTCCGGCGCGGGCCCGGCCGGCGGTACGGTCACCGGGCGCGGGACGTCCGGGGCGGAGATCGCGCCGGTCACCGCCCACCCGGCCGCGGCCAGCGCGAACGCCGCCACCGGCACCGCCAGTCGGAGCGGGACGCGCCGCGTCCGCGCCGGTGCGATCGGCAACGGCACCTCGCGCGGGCGCACCGTCGCGGGGGTCACCGCGTCGGCCCGTCGGCCCAGCCAGTCGCGCAGTTCGGCCTCCAGGGCCGTGTGCTCGGGCGTCCCCGACCGCAGGGGTTCACCGCCGTGTCGAGTCACGCCTCGTCCTCCATCAGCAGCCGGTGCAGTGCGGTCAGCCCGCGACTCGCGGTGGATTTCACGGTGCCGGACGGTATGCCCAGCGTGCCGGCGATCTCGCTTTCGCTGAGGTTCTCCCAGTAGCGCAGCACCAGCACCTCGCGTTGCCGTCGGGTCAGCCGTCCCAGCGCGTGGCGCAGTCGCCGGTCGCGTTCGGCGCGCAGCGCGTCGTCCTCGGGCGAGGCCACCGGCGGCGGCACCGGCGGTATCCAGGCCCGCGCGGTCCGCCGTCGACGCAGCACCGACCGGGCGCCGTTGACCACGCAGCGCCGCAGGTAGGCGGGTGGGTCGTCGAGTTCGCCCAGGCGCGCGCCGTGCCGACGGAAGGCCGCCGTGAAGGCCTCCTGTACGACGTCCTCCGCGGTCTCCTGGTCGTCCACCAGCAGCGTGGCCAGGCGCACCAGGCGCATCCGGTGCGCGTGGTAGAGCTGCGTCATGGTCGGCGGCGGCTCGCCGGCCTCCCGAGTCCGCCGGCGGAACAGGCCGAAGGCACGCCGGCGGGGCGCCGCGTCCGGGGTGGGCGGCGTCCGGGGGGCCGGGATCGGGTCGCGGTGGACCCGGACGTGGGATTCCTGGATGGCCGTGAACTCCTCGGATGCGTACCGATGGACTGCCGATGCCGTGGGTCGGCGCCGCGGCCGGCCGGTGGCCCGGGGGCGTCGACGTCCCAGGGCCACCGGCCGGTTCCACGCACCGATCAGCTCGCGGTACCGCCGCGACGCCGGCCGAGCACGACGGCACCGCCGCCGAGCAGGAGTAGTCCCGCGGCGCCGCCGATGTACAGCGCGGTCTTGTCGTCACCGCCGGTCTCGGCGAGGCGGCGTTCCGCCGGCGCCGGGGTGGCCGCCGGGTTGCCGGCCCGCCCGGGCGCCTCGGCGGGCGGCGGCGTGGTGGCGACACCGGGGCGCGCGGCCGGGGGCACGGTGCCGACGCCGGGACGCGCGGTCGGGGGCACGCTGGGGGTGCGGGCCTCGGGCGCCGCGTCCCGAGGCGGCTGCGTGGCCGGGACCGCCCGGGAGTCCGAAACGCGCGCCGGGCTCGCCGGCGAGGTGTCGTCGGCCATCGCCGGGCTCTGCGTCAGCAGCACGGCCGAGGCCGCCAGAACGAAACCGGCGCCGAGCACGCGACCGGCGCGAACCCGGGCCCGGCCGGCGGGCGGCGACGCGGTCGTGCGGGGAGGGACACGCGGGGAGGGAATGAACACCGTTCTCCTTGTCGAGCATCGAACGGACCGCCGTGCGCACACGCCGGCCGCCACCACTCGGTGACGGACATCCAGACGCGCGGACCCTCGCCGGGTTCCCGATTGCGCCGAACTTTTTTCACCCGCCGCCGAGCCGCCCGTCGCGGTTCGCCCTCCTCGGCACGTATCCGTTCGGTGGATCGAGGCGTGGACCATCGACGACTGCGCGAACAGACGGGCGCCACATACCCGAACGGATATGGCTGACCTCGGATTCGGCATTTGTATGTCATGTCCGCCGGGGTCAGGATCCATGTGACGCACTGTGAACACCGGCCGCCGCAGCGGCTTTGCGGAGTGAACGCCCGCCCCCGAGTGGATAGGTCACCCATGAGTAATTCGGCTCCGAAAGAGGGCATCGACGGCGGTGGAAAGACGGCGGGAAGAACCGCCGTCGCGACTTTGGCCGGAACCACCCTGGAGTGGTACGACTTCTTTCTCTACGGCACCGCCGCCGCACTCATCTTCGACAAGCAGTTCTTCCCGTCGCTGAGCCCCGCGGCGGGTACTCTCGCCTCGTTCGCCACCCTGGCCGTCGGATTCGTCGCCCGACCGCTGGGCGGACTGGTCTTCGGTCATTTCGGCGACCGTATCGGCCGCAAGGCGACCCTGGTGGTGTCGCTGGTGATGATGGGAATCGGCTCGACCCTCATCGGCGCCATTCCCAACTACGACGCGATCGGCTACTGGGCGCCCGTGCTGCTCGTCGTGCTGCGCGTGGTGCAAGGCATCGGTCTGGGCGGCGAGGGCGCGGGCGCGACACTGATGTCGATGGAGCACGCCCCGGCCGGCAAGCGGAACCTGTACGCGGGATTCCCCCAGATGGGAACACCCGCCGGCCTGGTCCTGGCGAACATGATCTTCCTCGCCACCAGCACGGTGATGAGCGATCACGCATTCACCTCGTGGGGCTGGCGCGTCCCGTTCCTGATGAGTTTCGTCCTGGTCGCGGTGGGCCTGGTGATCCGGCTACGGGTCACCGAATCCCCATCCTTCGATCATGCTCTGGAACAGGGCGAGGTGGTCCGCTTTCCGCTCGCCGAGGCATTCAAGGTCGGCTTCCCACGCCTGGGCCTCACGCTGCTCGCCGTGGTCGCCAATTCCGCCGTCGCGTACGTATTCATGGTTTTCACGCTGTCGTACGGAACCAAGCATCTCGGCTATGAGAAGAGATTCCTGATCCTGAGCATCTCGGCCGCCGCCGTGTTGTGGTTCGCGAGTATTCCGCTGTGGACACGAATCGCCGACCGATACGGCAGACGCACCATGTTCATCGGCGGTTCGGCCGCGATCCTGGCGTGGTGTCTCGCCTTCTTCCCTTTGCTGAACACCGGGAATTCGGCGCTCGCCGTGTTGGCCCTCGCCGGAATGGGCCTCATCATTCCGATCACGCACTGTGTCCAGGGCGGGATCATCGCCGACACCTTCCCCGTCCACGTCCGGTACTCGGGGTCCTCGTTGATCCTGCAACTCGGCGCCGTCCTCGGCGGCGGACTGGCTCCGACGATCTCCACCGCGCTGTTGAACTCCGGCGCCTCCTCGACCGGCGTGACCTGGTATCTGGCGGCGATGTGTCTGGTCAGCCTGGTCGGCGCGATCGCGCTGTTCCGCGTGGTCCCGGAGAGCTCGCAGGAACCGGTCGTACGTCCCGGCGCGGTCGCCGCGGAGGCGTGAGGCACGCTACGAGGCGTGAGGCACGCTACGAAGCCCACGCGCTCGGGACCGATCGCGCGGCGGACCGCGGCGGCCGGTCGGGAGGTCAGGAGCGGCGGCGGGGCTTGCCGCGCTTGGCGCCCTTGCCGGCGCCGGGGCCGCCGCGGGCACCCTTGCCGGTCGACCCACCGGCGGCGCCGGGCTTGCGCTTGGCGCCGCTCGCGTCGGGGCGCTGGGACGTCGCCTTCGGTTGGGCCGGCGTCTGGGCCCGGCCGCGCGAGCTGTTGACGGTGCGTCCGCGGACGATCCCGATGAACTCCTCCACCAGGTCGGTGGTGTGCGCCTCGGGCCAGGACAGCGCCACCCGCGACTCGGGAGCGTCGGACACCGGCCGGTAGGTCAGGTCCTTGCGGTGGTGCAGACGAGCCAGGGACTGCGGGACGACCAGCAGGCCCACCCCGGCCGCCACCAGTTCGACCGCGTCCGCCGTGGTCGCCGGCCGCTCCTTGGCGGGCACCCCCGGCCGGCGCTCCCACTCCAGGGTGTCGTCGAGCGGATGCAGCACGAGCGCGTCGGCCAGATCCTCCGCGAGCACCTCGTCGACCCCCGCGACGTCGTGGTCCTTGGGCACCACGACCACCGTGGTCTCGGTGTAGAGCGGAATCGCGCTCAACTCGGTCCGGTCGATCGGCAGCCGCACCAGCCCGGCGTCGGCGTCGCCGGCGCGCAGCACGTCGGCCGCGTCGGCCGCGGACACCGGGATCAACGTCAGCGGCACCTCCGGCAGCCGCTCGTTCCAGACCCGCACCCATTTCGTGGGGGTCACCCCCGGAACGTACGCGAGCCGGAACGGGGTGGGTACTTGCGAGCCTGTCACCACGTCAGGTTAGCGGCCATGATCGGAGGCACCGCACACGGTCGCTACTCTTGACACCATGACGTCGCACAAGACCACCCAGACGATGAAGCCCGCGACCGCGGCGAAGAAGCTGGGCGTGTACCTCCAGGCCACCCCCGCAGAGTTCCAAGAGGGTGTCGTCTCCCGCGACGAGTTGAACGCGCTGCTGAGCGACCCGCCCGAGTGGCTCCAGGAGCTGCGCCGCAACGGCCCGCACCCCCGGCCCGTCGTGGCGAACAAGCTCGGCGTCTCGATCGCCGGCCTCGCCCGCGGCGGCATCACCGAGGCGCTCACCACCGCGGAGATCGACGCGCTGAAGGAGGACGGCCCGGAGTGGCTGCGGCAGGAGCGCGCCACCCAGGCCGAGGTCCGGAAGGAAACGATCCGGATCAAGGAGAAGAACAAGGAGAAGAGCGCGGAGCGGCCCGTGGAGCGCCCCGCGAAGCCGCGCCGAGCGCGTTCCTGACCCACCGGCACCGCGGCCGGGAGCCGAACACCGGTTCCCGGCCGTCGCGGTGGCCCGCCCGGCCCTATCGCGTGTCGTGGTCCAGGCCCGCGGTCGCGAGCAGGTAGGCGGTCATCGGCTCGTAGTCGCGGGCGTCCACGACGTGGTCGTCGAGCGGGACGGTGACCGTGACGGTGCCCTCGACCTCGCCGAGGAACAGCGCCGGGTCGTTGCAGTCGGCGAACGCGACCGTGGGGATGCCGTATTGCCCGGCACGGCCGGCCCAGCCGTGGTCGGCGACGACCAGGTCCGGCCAGGGTCGCCCGGCCGCCGCGAGCGCGTCCAGGATCGCGCTCATCGGCTGCGGCGCGTGGGTGTGCCACAGCGTGGCCCCGCGCTCCAGCACCGCCACACCGCCGAACTGCCGCACGCTGCCGCTGGTGTCGTCGTCGCCCTCGGTGGTGTGCAGTCCGCGGGGGATGTCGAGGATCTCGGCGCCGGCCGCCCGCAACGCGCGACCGATGGCCCGATGTACGTCCAACAGTCCGCCGGGGTGTCCGGTGGCGATCAGTACGCGCAGCCGGCGCGCGGCGGCGTCGCGCAGGACGGCGGCCATACGATCGAGCCCGTCCAGGGTCAGTCGCGCGTCGATGGTGTCCTGACCGGTGCGGTGCTCGGGGTCCGCCCGCACGCCCACCCGCTCGACCATCACGTCGAGCACGTCGTCCTCGGTCTTCCAGCGGTCGCCCAGGTCCAGGCCCAGCCAGAACCGCCGGTTGCCCTTCACCAGTTCCGCGTAGTGCCGGAGATTGACCTCTCGCGGTGTGGCCACCCGGCCCGCGATGCGGGTCGTCTCCAGGTGCCGAATCAGCTCGTCGCGGGACGGAGGGGTGTTCGGCGTCGTCATGCCGCCATTGTGCCCACCCGACAACCGCCCGGTGGTGGGCGGGGTCCCCCTCACCACCGGTGCCCCGCGCGCCCAGCGATTCAGCACCTCGAGGTTCGGAAGCGGGACAACTCGCCGCGGGAGCCGATGCCGAGCTTGGGATAGGCCTTGTAGAGGTGGTATTCGACCGTGCGCGGGCTCAGGAACAGGCGACTTGCGATGTCCCGGTTGCTCACACCCTCGGCGGCGAGTCGAACGATGTGCAGTTCCTGCGGTGTCAGCCGGGCGAGTACGTCCGCGTCGCCGGTGTCGGCCGGTGCCGCGTCGCCGGTGGCGCGCAGCTCGCTCCGGGCCCGATCGGCCCACGGGTTCGCCGCCGACCGCTCGAAGCCGGCCAGCGCGGAGCGCAGCGGGGCGCGCGCGTCCACGCGCCGCCGGGCCCGGCGCAGCCATTCACCGTGCAGCAGTTCCGTGCGCGCCCGCTCGAACGGCCGCCCGCCCCGCTCGTGTTCACCGATCGCCGCGACGTAGAGCGCGTCGGCGGCGTCCGGTTCGGCAAGCAGCGCACCACAGCGCAGCGCGACCGCCATCGCCCACGGGGTCCCGCTCGCCCGGGCCCAGCGCTCGAACCGCGCCGCCGCTTCCCGGGCCCGCTCCGGGGTGCCGGCCCGGACGGCCGCCTCGACCAGATCGGCGTTCGCGGCCACGACGGCGGCGGTGTGTCGGGCCGGCCCGCGCGTGCACTCGGTCAGCCGACGCACCGCCGATTCGTAGCGCCCCAGGGTGAGATCGAGCAGTGCGTGTACGCAGTCCGCGGCGGCCGTCGTCTCGGCGACCCCGGCGAACGCGGGCGCTCCGGCGAGGTCGGCGTCGGCCGCGAGCGCCGCGCGGCACCCGTCCTCGTCGCCGCGTTCGGCGGCGATCCGGGCGGTGATCACACGAAGTCGCGCCATCCGGTAGACCTGACCGGTGTCGCGCGCGAAGGTGAGCGCCTCGGCGATGGTGGCCGCCGCGTCGTGCGGCAGGCCGGCCATCGCCTGGGCGTGCGCCTGGACCTGGAGCGCGCCGGGCAGCGCGCCGACCTGTCCGCGCGCCCGGGTGCGTGCCGCGTCGGTGGTGGACAGGTCCAGGGCCGCGTCGTCGTCGCCGAGCAGTACCGCGAGGTTGCCGGCGAGGATCCGGGTGAGCAGCAGGCCGGGCGGGTTCACCCGCACACCGGTGACGAAGGACCGCAGGATCGGCAGGGCACGCTCGGGATCGTCGTCGACCAGGTACGCGAGCGCGGTGATCGCGGCGGCCGGCGACGCGTGCTTCGCCGAGGCGTGCTTCGCCGAGGCGCCGGCGGTCGGCCGCAATGCGGCCGCGGCCGACTCCGACTCGGCCGCGAGGGCGGCCAGTTCGCGCAGTTCGACGTCCTCCGCCGCGGACCACGCGCTGCCGGCGGCCATGATCAGCAGTCTCAGCGTGAGTTCCGGGTGGGTGGGCGCGATCGGCCGGGCGTGCTCGATGAGCAGTCGGGCCGCCCCGCGCGGGGTGCCGCGTTCGCTCGCCGCGGTCGCCCGCACCATGGCCAATCCGGCTCGCGGCAACGGGTCCTCGATCCCGGCCAGGGCCCGCTCGGCCAACTCCGCCGCGTGCTCGGTACGCCCCGCGACCACGGCCATCTGGGCCGCCAGGACGCTGCGCCGGGCCCGGTCGGCGGGCTCCGGGCTGAGCCGGGCGGCCCGTTCGTGGATCGGCGCGGCGGCCCCGGTCGCGCCGCGCTCGTGCGCGTCCACGCCCGCCCGCTCCAACGCGGCCGCGACGCTCTCGTCGGGCCCGGCCGCGGCCTCGGCCAGGTGCCACAGTCGGCGCTCGCCGTCGGTGGCCGCGGCCAACGCCCGGTGTACCGCCAGGCGGCCGGCCACCCCGGCCCGCTGGTAGGCGGTCGAGCGCACCAACGGGTGTCGGAAGGCGATCGTCGCGCCGGTGCCGCGCAGCAGGCCGGCCGCCACGCACGCGTCGAGGTCCTCGGCGCCGGCGCCCAGCGCCCGCGCGGCCCGGAGCACTGTGCCCAGGTCACCGGTGCCCTCGGCGGCGGCGACGGTCAACACCACGCGGGCGGGTTCGGGCAGCCGGGCGATCCGGTCCCCGAAGGCGGCCGACACCCGGTCGGTGACGGGCAGGGCGGTGGGCGGGTCGACCCGGCCGGTGCGCACGTCGGCGTCGAGTCCGGCGGCGAACTCGAGCAGGGCCAACGGGTTTCCGGCGGACTCGGCGATGATCCGCTCGCGCACCGCCGGGGTCAGATCCGGGACCCGCTCGGCCAACAGCGCCCCGGCCGGGTCGTGGTCCAACGCGAACAGCGTCAGTTCGGGCAGCGCGCGGGCCGGGAAGCCCTCCGCGGCGTCCCGTGCGGTGAAGAGCATCCCGACGCCCTCGGCGTCCAGCCGCCGGGCGGTGAACAGCAGCACCTCGGCGGAGGCGACGTCCAACCAGTGCGCGTCGTCGATCAGGCACAACAGCGGCCGCTCGCGGGACAGGTCGGAGAGCAGGCCGAGCACGGCCGAGCCGACCAGGTACCGGTCCGGACCCGCCTGGGCCAGACCCAACGCGCCGCGCAGCGCCGCCGCCTGGACATCGGGCAGCGTGTCCAGTCGGTGCAGCACCGGCCGCAGCAGGCCATGCAGCGCGGCGAACGGCAGGCCGGCCTCGGCCGCGACTCCGGCGGTGCGCAGCACCCGCAGACCGTCGGCGTCGCGCGCGGCCCCGTCCAGCAGCGTCGACTTGCCGATGCCGGCCGGCCCGCGCAACACCAGCACCGCGCTGCGGCCCAGGCGGGCACGTGCGATCACCGCCGCGATCTCGGCCCGCTCGACCTCTCGCCCCCACAATCGCACCCGCGACGCGTCGGTGATCCGGGAGCGGGGTGTGCTGGTCATCGGCGGAACTCTCCGGGGGCAGGTGCGGGTCGCCCACGCACCGGCTCTCGCCGCGGGTGGGGCGGCCGGGACCGGCCCGGGCACGGGTTCACCGTAGACGGTCGGCGCCCACCCCCTCGCGCGCCACCACCGGGCCGCCATCGAGCGCCCTCGCGGTCCCGCCACCCGGCCCCGACCGAGCGCCGCTCCGCGTCCTGTGCCGATCCCGTTCACGCGTGCGAAATCCCGCCACAAGCCGGCCGATTCGGCACGTTCTCCTTTCGTTGTCCAACGAGGAGACTATTGGCGCGGTACGACGGCCCACCCGCCCCATCCGCACCGGGGGGCACAGGTGGGCGCGGCGGCCCCGAACAACAGAAAGTCGCTCGGTTCGTGTAATGATCTGCCCGCCTTTTTGCAGGAAGGATCGATATGAGCCCCGTGAAGGTAGAGATCCGCGACGCCGGACCGCTCGACGTCGAGGTGGAAGAGGAAGCGGTCGAGTTCGAGGACGAGTCGAACCCGGACCGGCGGATCGAGGCGTGTCTGCCCGAGCCCTGGCCCACCGCGACGACGCGCGTCGGATGTGACTGGAAGGTCTGACCCGGACCCGACCGACCCGGTGCGCACGGCCCGATCGGCACCCATCGGCCCGATCGGGCTCGCGCCGGGGCACCCACGCGCGGCACCCCCTGCCCGCGGCGGATCCAAGCACGGCGAGAACCACAGAACGGCAGGAATCGCGGGAACGGCAGGAGCCGGCGGGAGGGGTGGCATTGGTGCGGTCGATCCCCCACGGATCCGCGCAGGATCTGCGCACGCGACTCGAGGCGCTCGTGGCCGGCCACGCCCGGCGGTGCAGCGCGGACGACGTCTGGCTGCACCTGTTCGACCCGAACATGCCCGTGCCCGACCACGGATGGAAACTGCACGTCTCGGCCCGGCCCGAGGACTTCCCCGAGACCCTGGACCTGGTGGTCCCGGTGCTGCTGCGCTATCGCTGCCTGGCCAAGTTCGCGGTGAGCGCCACCGTGTTGGAGGAACTGAACTCCGGGGTGCGCGATCCGGCCGTGGTCGGCAAGGCGGCCACCGTGTATCCGCGCGAACAGGACGTACCGGTCCTGGGCCGGGAACTGGCCGACGTGTTGGTCGGTCGCGCCGGCCCGCGCGTGCTCGGCGACCGCCGGGTTCGGCCGGACGCGCCGGTGTACTACCGCTACGGCCCCTTCCGGGCCACCGGATCCGGCGCCGCCGACTTGGTGATGACCGGCCCCGACGGGCAGCGCTTCCCCGGCCGGGCGAGCATTCGATACCGCCAACCCCCGTGGGCCGCAGACCCGTTCGGTGCCGCCGTGCCCGCATCCGGGCGGGCCGCACGGCTGGTCGGCGGCCGATACCGACTCACCTCCGGCATCGCCCGCTCCCCGCACGGAAACGTCTACCGCGCCCTCGACACCACCACCGGCGAACGCGTGGTGGTCAAGCAGGCCAGGGCCTACGCGGGCGAGGACGGCGACGGCGTGGACGCCCGGGGCCGGCTGCGCCACGAGCGCGCCGTGCTGGCCGCGCTGGCCGATCTCGACGGGGTGCCCCGGGTCGTCGACCACGTGCGCCACGGCGAGGACGAATACCTGGTCACCACCGACTGCGGCCCCGCGGACCTGCGCCGCGACGTCCTGACACACGGCCCCTATCCGGGCGACGCGCGGCCCGGACGCCGGGTGTCCGCGCTGGCCCGCCGGTTGTTGACCGTACTGGAC
Organism: Embleya sp. NPDC025285; assembly: GCF_055558835.1. Classification (NCBI taxonomy): domain Bacteria; kingdom Bacillati; phylum Actinomycetota; class Actinomycetes; order Kitasatosporales; family Streptomycetaceae; genus Embleya; species Embleya sp. NPDC025285. The sequence continues at coordinate 11,374 of NZ_JBVHLU010000028.1, read as the reverse complement.
GCGATGCACGCCCGGGGCGTGGTGATGTGCGATCTGAAACCGGGCAACGTGGTCCTCGACACGGACGGCACCTGCCGACTGGTCGACTTCGGCATCAGCGCACTGCGCGCGCACCGCCCGGCCGGCGGCACGCCGGGCTACACCCTCGCGGTGGACCCCGCCGACGGCCCGGCCGATCCGGCGGACGACCTGTACGCGCTGGGCGCGACACTGCACTACGCGCTGACCGGGATGGATCCGGTGATCGTCGACCCCGACCGCGCGGTGGACCGCGATCGTACGCTGGCCTGCCTGGCCGCCGCGCTTCCCGGCGCCGCCCACCGACCGGTCCGGGCCCTGGTCGCCGGGCTGCTCAGCCTCGATCGCGAGGAGCGGCTGGCCTGCGCCCGGCGCCTGCGGGCCGGTCTGCCGGAGCCGGCGCACGGCCGCCGTTCGCCGACGCCGCCTCGCGTCGACGCCGACCTGCTGGACGACGTGATCGCGCACACGGTGGCCGGCTGCGTACCCGCCGCCGCCGCGCTGCCCGCCGCGTCGGGCGCGCGTCCGGGATCGACGCTGACGGTCTACGCGGGCGCGGCCGGAGTGGGCCTGGAACTGCTGCACCACCTCGACCACCCGGGCGTCGCGGAGGCGGTCACCGAACTCGCCCGCCGCACCGCGACACACCCCGAACTCGACGCGCTCTCCGGCGCGTTGTACACCGGCCGCACCGGGGTCGAGCTGTTCCTGCGCGCCGCCGCCGCGCAGCCGGGCGGCGTTGTTCCCCTGCCGGTCTTCCCGCCCGATCCCCTGCCGTACGACGACACCGGCGACCAGATAGGTGGTGCGGCGGGCACCGGTACGGGCCACCTGCTGCTGGCGCGCCAGGCACACGCGGCGGGACGGATCGAGCAGGCCGCCCGGCACCTGGCCGCGGCGGATTCCTGCGCCAAGGCCCTCCTGGAGCGACCACGCGACGCGTGGCCCGGGACCGACGACCTGCCCCCGGCCTCGTCACGGGCGGCCTACGCGCACGGCTACGCCCACGGCGGGGCCGGCATCGTGCACTTCCTCCACGCCTGCCACGACACTCGTACCCGCGCGGGCGCAAACCCGGTCCCGGACCCGGAGGTCGGGCTCGCCGCACGCGAGGGTCTGGATCGACTCGCCGCGCACACACCCGAGTTGCTCGCGGAGGCGGCTCGCCCGGGCGCCGCCCGGCACTTCGCGTCCTGGTGTCGGGGAATGGCCGGGATCGGCACCGTCCTGCTCGCGGCGGGCGCGCGCGAACAGGAGCCCGAGCTGGTCGAACTCGGGCTGCGCTGCGCCCGGTTGTGCCATTCGCTCGCACCCCGGATGAGCCTGGTATCGCAATGTTGCGGTCTTTCCGGGGTCGGCGAACTGCTCGTGGACGCCGCGCTCGTCACCGGCGACGACGAGCACTGGCGGGCCGCCGAGGATGTGGTGTCGCTGATCCTGGCACGCAGCGGCGGCACCACGCGGCGCCCGTTGTTCCCCGACAACACGCTCGCCGGTACCGACCCCGGCTGGGCCGGCGGCGGCACGGGCGTGCTGTCGCTGCTGCGCCGGCTGCGCGACCGGGGCGGCGAGCGCCTGTGCGCACCGCCGCCGAGAGCCGCCTCCGGGTCCTGACCACCGGGACGGGTCTCGGTTCCAGAGCGTGTCTTCAATCCCCCGTCGGGCTCCGCGGCGTGAGCGCGGCGAGGAGCCCGAAGGGGGGATGCGGTGCCGGGCGTCGTGGAGGTCGGCGGGGGATTGAAGACACGCCCTAGGCGCCCGGGACCCAGTAGCCGTGAACCTCGGTGACCTGCGGCGGAGCCGGGCTCGGCGGGAAGCCCAACTCCTCGGCCACCGGCATCAGCCGAGTGTTGAACGCGTCCATCGCCGCCCGCGACTCCCACAGGTCGATGATCCGTACGCCGTCGTCCGTCGGGATCGCCACATGGGCCAGACATCCCTCCGCCGGGATCTCGCCGGACCGCACGCGCGCGGAGAGTTGCTCGTACTGTTCCTTCTCGACCCCAGGCAGATCGATCTGCATGAGAATGGCCATCACGGTCCTCCAGTCGTGCCGACGCCTTCGGTGGGAGGGCATCACCTCCCATCCTTGCCGTTCACGCACGACCCGCAACCGGGACGGCCGCCGGTACCGGCGGCGTTCCGGCCGCGCTCGGCACGACCGGTGACGCGCGCGGCGTCAACCTCGCGCCGAGTTACCCGGTACCGGGCCGGAACTCCGCGCGACCCCTTACCACCGCCCCGACGTCTTCCAAGACGACCAAGTCGCCCGAGTGCTGAGCCTGTTCGACGGCCGGCACACCGAACCGCAGATCCCGGCCGAGTTGCCCGACCGGCTCGAGGCGCTGTTCCGCCCGGAGTTCGCGGCCGGCCGCGGCGCGCAGGCCGGCCGCTTCCTCGCCGCCATGCGGGAGAACGGCACGACCTGCGGATGGGCTCCGCGAGTACCCGTCGCGCTGTTCGGCGCCCGAGACGACCGGGAGGTGCCCTTCGCCGACTCCCTCGCCTGCGCCGCCGAACTCACCGAACGCGGCGCCGACCCGACCCTGATCGACCTCGGCGACCTCCCCCACCACCCCCTCCGGAATCCAGGCGGCTCCGCGCATCCCGCGCCGGTTCGCCGACCGGCCCCGACCGCCGGGCCGGTGCCGCACGGCGGTGCGTCCACCCGCCCGCCGGATCGGCATCGGCCGCGCGGATTGCCTCCACCACCCCGACGGCACGTGGTGTACGGCTGCGGAACAGGGCATACAAGGGGAATCCGCCCGAGCGCGGGACCGAGGAGGAAGGAGCCGAATGCCGTCGGAAGTCGATCTCGCCGCGGCGCTGTCCAGGGTCAAGGAGAGCGAGACCTCGCTGGTCGCGCAGGTGCTGCGGACCACCGTGGCGGCGGTGACGTCCTACGTCGCCGCCCTGTTCCTGGCCGGCGCCCATCCGCAGCCGATCCTGGCCCCGCTCACCGCGCTCCTGGTCGTCCAGGTCACCTCGTACGCGACGTTCACCACCGGCGTGCAGCGGGTAGCCAGCGTGGTCTCGGGTGTGCTCATCGCGGTGCTCTTCAGCGAGGCGGTGGGGCTGAACTGGTGGAGTCTGACCCTGCTGCTGCTGGCCTCGCTCGGTCTGGGGCACCTGATCCGGCTGGGCGACTCGATCAACGAGGTGGCGATCAGCGCGATGATCGTGCTCGGCGTCAGCCAGGTCGGGGACACCGCGTGGGACCGGGTCGCGGAGACCTTGATCGGGGCCGCCGTCGGCATGGTGTTCTCGCTCGTCCTGGCCCCGCCCGTGCACGTGCGGCCCGCGAACGAGGCGGTGATGTCCGCCTTCGACGCGCTGACCCGGCTCCTGGACACCATGGCCCGGGAGATCGGCGACGACGTCACCCACGACCGGGCGCACGGCTGGCTGGAGGAGGCGCGCCGGATCGACCGGGACATCGTGCGGGTGGACGCGACGTTGTCCACGGCCGAGGAGGGCACCCGATTCAACCCGCGTGGCCGACGCGCCACGGTGCGCGTGCTCGCGCTGCGCAGCGGCCTGGACACCGCCGAGATCAGCGCGGTGGCGCTGCGCATGGTGTGCCGGTCGCTGAGCGGGCTGTACGCGCCGGGCGAGCACGGCGAACCGGCGTACACCGAGATCCCGTTGGCCACCGCACAGTCGCTGCGCAGCCTGTTCCACTCGCTGGCGGCGCTGTTCGCGGCGTACGGCCACCTGCTGGTGCTGCACGGCCAGGACCGTCCGGAGGACTCCGCGCAGGCCGAGGTCACCCTGCGCGAACGGCTGGCCGAGGCGGAGGAGGACCGATTGCGTACCGAGGCGATCCTGCTCGCCGACTCGATCACCAACCCGGACCGCTGGGAGCTGTACGGGACGCTGCTGACCGCGGTGGACAAGCTGGTCGACGAGACCCGGCCGGCGGGCACTCCGGGCGACCTGGCGCAGCGGATCGAGGAGCGTCGCCGGCGTCTGGCCCAGGAGCGCCGGCTCCGGGCCGCGGTGGCCAGACCCGGTCCGGTGTTGCGGGAGGGCATCCGGTGGGTGGTGACGCCGACCGATCGCCTGCTGCGGGTCCCGCGCCGGCTGCACCGACACACACTGCGACGGCGCGGGTGACCGGTCGCCGCCCGGGCCCGCCCGCGACCCGTGCTCGCCGCGCCCCCCGATCCGCCCCGAGCCCGGCCCGGGTGGCCGGTGCGCAAGCCGCGCCCCGGCCACCCCTGGATCCGAAATGAGCCCACCCCCGTGCACGAGCTCATGTCGAAACGGCCGCTTGCCGGGTGTTCGGGGCAACCCCCGACAAGCGGCCATGGGTGAAGCCAAGCAGCCGAGGTCCGCCACGACATCCCGTCCCGGGTGGAAGAGTCGGTCGAACCGACGTGGTAGTTCGCCGCGGTGGGGTCAACCCTCGGAGTAGCCCAGCCGACGCCGTGACCGCGCCGGTCGGCACGTACCCTGATGAGCCCCGACGCCAAGGACCGGACATCGTGCGACACAACCCCGAAGCACCACCGACGATCGATATCGTCGCGGCGGCCGGCGAGCCCTTCGGGGTCGCCCTGGCCGGCGCTCGCGGTCTTCGTCTGCGCGGTCTGTCGGACCGGGAGAGCGACGGCGTCGACTTCGCCCTGGCCGCGCGCGACGCCGGGAGGCTCTCCGCCGCCCGCGGCGCGATCGTCGCGGCGCTGACCGACGCGGGCTGCCGGGTCGGCGTCGACGGCAGGGCCGGCACCAAGACCTTCGTCCGAATGACCGTGCGGCCGGCCGGGGGCGGGAAGGGCACACCGCTGACCCTGCACGTCGCGTCCCGTACGCACGAGCCCACCGTCGTGGACGGTGTCCCGGTGCTGCACCCCGACGATCTGGTCGCGGCCAAGGTGGTCACCCTGGGTCTGCGCTCGGAGGTGCGGGACGCCTTCGACGTCTTCGCGCTCGCCGACCGCTACGACACCGGCCGGCTGCTCGAGCTGGCCCTGGCGCACGATCCCGAGCTGCACGCGGAGGACTTCCTGACCGCGTTCAAGCACGTCACCGAGCGCGAGGACGCCGAATTCGGCCCGCCCGCCGCGCGGGCCGCCGCCGTCCGCGCCTGGTTCCAGGACTGGTTCACCGAACTCTCCGCCCGACACAGCCGCCCGATCGCCGCCGCGCTCGACCCCGAGGTACTGGCCAAACTGGCCGCGCTGGCCGAGCCGGACGAGCACGCTCCCGGCGGCGGACCGGTGTGAATCGCGCCGCCCGCCCCGCCGCACGGTCGCTCAGCCGCGTCGGCCGCCGGGTGTGACCAGCCCGGTCTCGTACGCCAGCACCACCGCCTGCGCCCGGCTGGACAGGTTCAACTTGGCCAGCGCGCGGTTGAAGTGGGTCTTGACCGTCGACTCGGTGACCACCAGGGTGCCGGCGATCTCGTTGTTGGCCATCCCGGTCCCGACCAGGCGCAGCACCTCCAACTCCCGCCCGGTGAGCGTCTCCAGGTCCGGCGGCACGTCGCCGGTCGGCGCGCTCGCGAACGCGACGTAGGTCTCGATCAGCCGCCGGGTGACGCTGGGCGCGAACAGCATGTCGCCCGCCATCACCGCGTCGATCGCCGCCAACAGCCGCTGAGGGCCGATCTCCTTGAGCAGGAAACCGGACGCCCCGGCGCGCAGCGCGGCGTAGACGTACTCGTCCAGGTCGAACGTGGTCAGCACCACGATCCGGGGCGGTGTGCCCTCGGCGGCGGCCAGAATGCGCTCGGTGGCCTCCACGCCGCTCACTTCGGGCATCCGGATGTCCATCAGGATCAGCTCCGGGCGCAGCTTCGCGGCCAGGTCGATCGCCTCGGCCCCGTCGGACGCCTCGCCGACCACGTCGATCCCCGGGGCCGCGCGTAATAACGCGGCCAGGCCCGCCCTGATCAGGATCTGATCGTCGACCACCAACACCTTGGTCACCCCGTCGGTCCCTTCGTCACGTCGGTACGAGGCGGCCTAGGCATCCCCGCTCTCGGCCGACGCGGTGGGCTCGGCCGGGATCGGCAGGACGAGACCGACCTCGAATCCCCCGGTGGGCCGCCGTCCCGCAACAAGCGTCCCGCCGTAGAGCTTGGCGCGCTCGGACATGCCGATCAACCCGTGCGCCGCCACCCCACCGATTGTGCCCGGATCGAGCCCCTGCGGGGCGGTACTCGCGGTCCCGTCTCCCCCGTCGTCGGTCACGGTTATCCGCAAGTGGTGTGGACCGAAGTCCACCACCAGGTCGACCCGGGCGGTACGGGCGTGTTTGAGGACATTGGTCAGGGCCTCTTGGACGATCCGGTACGCGCACAGCTCGATGCCCGGGGACAGCGGGCGCGCGACGCCCAGCGTCGTGGAGCGCACGTCCACTCCCGCGGCCCTGATCCGGCGCGCCACCTCGCCGAGTCGGGCCAGCCCCGGCGCCGGATCCAGCCGGTCGTCGGCGGTCCGCCCGCGCGCGGCGTCCGGCGGTTCCTCGTCGACGTCGGACATGTCCTCCTCGTCCGCGCGCAGCAGCATCAACATCCGGCGCATCTCGTCCAGGGTCTCGCGCGTGGTTTCGCCTATGGTGCGCAACGCCGCCTCGGCGGTGGGCGGATCCGAGGTCAGCACGTACTCGGCGAGGCCGGCCTGCACGGAGATCACCGACACGTGGTGGGCGACCACGTCGTGCAGTTCGCGCGCGATCCGCACCCGCTCGTCGGTCACCGCCCGGCGGGCCCGGGCCTCCTGCTCACGGGCCAGTCGGGCGGTCAAGATCGCGTACTGCGCGTTGCGTTCGCTCAATCGCCGGGCCGCGACGCCGAACCAGCAGATGCCCGGCGGGATGACCAGGATCTGGGCGACGACGGTGGTCATCGAACCGCCGTCCGCGGCCAGTCCGGCGTACAGCCAGGTGGCGCCCACCGCCACCACGCAGCCGACCATGGTCCGGATCGATCGGTGCGCGGCGACCGTGTAGATCCCCATCAGCGTGCCGAGCGAGTTCACCACCGGCCAGTAGCCCAGCGCGATGTAGACCACTTGGAGGGCGAGCATGACCAGCAGGACCGGGACCGGGGCGCGGCGGCGCAGGATCAGCGGCAGGTTGATCACCACGATCAGCGCGAAACCGAGCGTGTCGGTCTCGCGCCAGTCCCCGGTGGGATCCTCGTGGGCCAACAGCAGACTGACCACGATGTAGGACAGCGCGAGGATCGCGTCCACCACCGTCGTGGGGAGGTTGACGGACAGCCTGCTCCGCACCGTTCGGGCCCGCATCGGCGCAGCGTAGCCCGTGATCGAAGGGCCGTCGTCAAACCGACGGTCCACACCCGTCTACCACGCTGGTTGTAGACCGCTACGGCGAGCGCCACGCGGGTGGACGGCCGACCGCGGGCGGAGGCGGTGGTGCGAGACTGGTTCGTGTGCCCGCCGATACCGACCCCGCGATCGTCCCCGACGGGACCGGCGACGACCGACTCGTGCGCTGGAGGCACGACGGGCGGGTGGTCGAGGTGGCCTTGGATCGGCCGCCGCGCTCGGTGGTGGTGTGGGCGGACCGGGTCCTGGTGGTCGAGGCCCTGGATCCGGAACCGGGCACACCCACGGACAACGCCGTCGTGTTCGCCGCGCACGGCGCCGCGTCGGTGCGGTTGCGCCCACCGCGGGACCTGGTCGCGGAGCCGTCGTGGGTGATCGGCTTCCATCTCGCCCACCTCGACGCCGAGGGGCAGCCGATCCTGGTGGTCGCGACCCGCTCCGGCGACTTTTGGGGCAGACCGGACCTGGCGACGGGCGGTCTCGCCGACGTCCGCACCTGGCGCTGATCGCCGCGACCCGCGCGCCGCGCGCCGGGCGGTCACGGATACGCAGCGATCGGCCGGCGGTTTGGCAAATGTTGCCGTCGAGGGCTCGGCCGGTACAGCGTGTACTGAACACGATCACCGGTGCCGCGGCGGGTGCATGTCGCCGGTCACGGCCCCGGGTCGAGGCGAGCCGGGCAGTACGGGTGTCGAGGGGTGTGTGCCGTGTCGCAGGCGTGGTGGGACGACGAGGGCGTCGACGCGGGCGGCCTGGGTGGGCCCGAGGATGTGGTCGCCCGGCTCGACGGCGTGGACTACCTGGCCGGCGCCGGCATCGGCACCGCCGCCTACCTCGCGCTGCGGATGGGTCGGCCGCTGCTGCTGGAGGGCGAGCCCGGGGTGGGCAAGACCGCGCTCGCCCAGGCGTTGTCGGCCGCGTTTCGCGTGCCGCTGTTCCGGCTCCAGTGCTACGAGGGTTTGGACGCCTCGCAGGCGCTCTACGACTGGGACTTCCCGCGCCAGATGTTGCACCTGCGGGCGGCCGGCGCGGCGGGCGAGACCGATGCCGCGGCCCTGGAGGCGGGGCTGTACGACCGGCGCTACCTGATCGCCCGGCCGGTGTTGCAGGCGATCGAGGCGGCGCCGGCGGTGCTGCTCGTGGACGAGGTGGATCGGGCCGACGACGAGTTCGACGCGTTCCTGCTCGAGGTGCTCTCCGACTTCGCGGTGACCGTGCCCGAGCTGGGCCGGATCGCCGCGAAGGTGCCGCCGCTGGTGGTGCTGACCTCCAACCGCACCCGCGAGCTGCACGACGCGCTCAAGCGACGCTGCCTCTACCACTGGCTCGACCACCCCGACCACGCGCAGGAGGTGGCGATCGTGCGCCGCCGACTGCCGGAGGTGAGCTCCCGGCTGGCCGAGGACGTGGTCCGTGCCGTCGGGAGGCTGCGCGCGGCCGACCTGGTCAAACCGCCCGGCGTGTCCGAGACCCTGGACTGGGCCGGCGCGCTGCTCGTGCTCGGCGTGCGCGAGCTCGACCCCGACAGTGCCGCACGCACGCTCGGCGCGGTGCTCAAGCACCGGGAGGACCTGGACGGCGTACGGGCGGCCGGGCTGGTTCGGCTGCTCGCGGCGGGCGGCTGAGATGGCCGGGCGCGGTCCGCTGGACGCGGATACGGTGCGCGCCGCGGCCGCGGCGCCGACCCGGCGTGACGGGGTGGAGACGCTGGTCGCCTTCGCGCGCACCGTCCGGGCCGCCGGTGTGCCCGCCGACCCGGGGCGCGTGCAGGCGTTCCTGACCGCCGCGGCCGAGCTGGGCGCCGACGCGCGGCCGGCCACCTACTGGGCGGGCCGGCTCACGCTGTGCTCCACGCCCGGGGAACTGGCCCGCTACGACGCCGCGTTCACCGCGTACTTCGACCGCGAACAACCGCCGCCCGGGCGCCGCCGACCCGACGTCGACGTCGAACGCGCCGTGGGCCTGCCGGGCCCCGACGAAGTGCCGCCCCGCCGGGAGGAGTCGGACGACGAACCCCGGATCGCCGCCGCCGACCGCACCGAGATCCTGCGCCGGCGCGACATCGCCGCGCTGGATCCGGCCGCGCGTGCCGAGTTGCGCCGACTGCTCGCGCTGCTGCACCCGGCCGCGCCGACCCGGCGCACCCGGCGCCGGCGGCCGGCCCGACACGGGCGGATCGACCGCACCCGCACGGTGCGCGCCGCGCTGCGGACCGGAGAGTTCGACCGGCTGCGCTACACCGACCGGGTCGTCCGGCCGCGCCGGCTGGTGCTGCTGCTCGACGTCAGCGGCTCGATGGCGCCGTACGCGGACGCGCTGCTGCGCTTCGGCCACGCCGCGGTTCGGCGCCGCCGCGGCGCCGAGGTGTTCACCATCGGTACCCGGCTGACCCGGATCAGCCGGGAGCTGGCCCACACCGACCCGAACCGGGCGCTGGCCGCGGCGTCCGCCGCCGTACCCGACTTCAGCGGCGGCACCCGGCTCGGCGATCAGCTCCACGCCTTCCTGGAGGGCTGGGGCCGGCGCGGCGTGGCCCGGGGCGCCGTGGTGGTGATCGCCTCGGACGGCTGGGAGCGCGGCGACCCGGACCGGCTCGCGGTGGGCATGGCCCGGCTGCACCGGCTCGCGCATCGGGTGATCTGGGTCAATCCGCACCGTGCCCGAGAGGGGTATCAACCCCTGGCGGCGGGTATGGCCGCGGCTCTTCCATACGTTGACGACTTTGTCGCCGGGCACAGCCTGGCGGCCCTGGAGGAACTGTGTGCACTGCTGGTGGACGAGCGAGGGACCGGGTGAACGGCCATGCGTGAACTGCTCGACCACCTGGAGGCGTGGTACGGGGACGGGCGCACCTTCGCGCTCGCGACCGTGGTGTCCACACTGCGCAGTGCCCCGCGCGACGCGGGTGCGGTGATGGCGGTGTCCGCCGACGGCGTGGCGCTGGGCAGCGTCTCGGGCGGGTGCGTCGAGGGCGACGTGTACGAACTCGCGCGGGAGGTGATCGCCGAGGGCCGGCCGCGTACCGCCGCGTACGGGATCAGCGACGACGACGCGCTGATGGTGGGCCTGACCTGCGGCGGCACCCTGGAGGTGTACGTCGAGCCGATCGACCCGGCGCGCTATCCGGAATTTCCCGAGCTGATCGCCGCGCTGCGCGAGGGCCGGCCGATCGCGGTCGCCACCGTGGTCGCGGCCCCGGATCCGGATCGGCTCGGCACCCGGATGGTGGTCGGCGCGGACGAGGACGGCGCGGGCGAGGCCGGGAGCGGTCCGTTCGTGCCCGCGCTGCGCGCGTTGCTCGCGGACGATCGCACCACGCTGGCCCGGCCGGACGGCGACGCGCTGGTTCCGGTCGAGGCGCTCGGCGTACGACAGGACGAGATCGTCTTCGTGCGCTCGTACCTGCCGCGCCCGCGGTTGCTGGTGTTCGGCTCGAACGACTACGCGGTGGCGGTGGCCCGCGCGGGCGCGTTCGCCGGGTTCCGGGTGACGGTGTGCGACGCGCGCCCGGTGTTCGCGACCGCGGAGCGTTTTCCCGACGTCGACGAGTTGGTGGTGGACTGGCCCGACCGCTACCTCGCGGACACCCGGGTGGACGGGCGCACGGCGGTGTGCGTGCTCACCCACGATCCCAAGTTCGACGTTCCGGTCCTGGTCCGGGCGTTGCGCATGCCGGTCGCCTACGTCGGCGCGATGGGCAGTCGCCGGGCGCACGAGGACCGGTTGTCGCGGCTGCGCGAGGCGGGCGTGACCGAGGCCGAGTTGGCGCTGCTGCACTCCCCGATCGGCCTGGACCTGGGTGCGCGCACTCCGCAGGAGACCGCGATCGCGGTACTCGCCGAGATCGTCCGGGCCCGCCACGGCGGCTCCGCCCGCCCGCTGTCGCTGACCGACGGCCGCATCCACCGCTGAGCACCACGCGGCCGCCGCGACCGAGCCGCACACGTGCCGCACGTGCGGCACCACCCGGCACCGGGGGGGGGGGGGGGAGGGGGGGGGGGGGGGGGGGGGGTGGTGGGTGGGGGGGGGGGGGGGGGGGGGGGGAGGGGGGGTAGGTT